>UQPD01000140.1 GCA_900542795.1 uncultured Prevotella sp.
CGCGTCTCGTGGGCTCGGAGATGTGTATAAGAGACAGAAAAGTAAGATAGAGTGCATAAGAAAAGACATAGATTGCATGAAACGAAGTGTTTAGTTTTTATAAAATTTGCGTTTGGTATGGGGCTTGATGATAATCATACCTATAATAATATAAGTATGATGGCGAAAAAGTGCATTGATAAATGTTTAGCTCGTTATTTTTAATGACGGGATGCATCGTATAGTCCATTTAGAACCATCTTTTCGCAATTTTTAGAACAACAAATCGCGTGCGCTATAATAGTTATTTGTACTTTTGCAGAGATGAAACAAGATACAAATACAAATCAGTTTAACACGTTGGCAGAAAAACCAGTGGGTTCGCTGCTTATGCAGTATGCCATTCCAGCCATTGTAGCGATGGCAGCTTCTTCGGTCTATAATATCATTGACGGTATTTTTATTGGTCAGGGTGTTGGTCCCGAAGCTATTATGGGTTTAGCCTTGACAGGACCGCTGATGTCGCTTACAGCAGCTTTTGGTGCAATGGTAGGTGTGGGTGCTGCAACATTGATGAGTGTGAAGTTAGGACAGAAAGACTACGATACCGCAAAGAAAATCTTGGGTAACGTAGTTATAATGAATCTAACGCTCGGTATCACCTTGGGTGTGGTGTTGCTCTGCTTTATCAATCCCATCTTGCGCTTTTTTGGTGCCAGCGATGTTACTTTGCCCTATGCCCGACAGTTTATGTCCATTATCTTAGTGGGCAATGTGGTGACGCACATGTATTTAGGACTCAATGCCATGTTGCGTTCTACCAACCGTCCGCAGAAAGCCATGTACGCCACCTTTGGTACGGTGTTGCTCAACTGTCTTTTAGCACCTATATTTATATTTGTGTTAGGGTGGGGCATACGAGGTGCTGCCGTAGCTACAATCATGGCACAGTTTATGATGTTGATGTGGCAGTTGCGTTTGTTCTCGAACAAGGCATATATGATTCATTTGAGCCGCAACATCATCAAACTCGATATGCGCATTGTGCGTGAGTCGCTCATGGTGGGACTTCCACAATTTCTTATCAACCTTTGTGCCTGTTTGGTAGCAGCCATGATGACGCGTAGCCTCACCACCTATGGAGGCGATGTGGCTGTAGGTTCGTTTGGTATATGCAACCGACTGATACTTTTCATTGTGATGGTTGTTATTGGTTTAAACCAAGGCATGCAACCCATTGCAGGCTATAATTTTGGTGCCAAGCGTTACGACCGTGTGCTCGGTGTGTTAAAGCGAGCTCTTTGTGTGGGTACTTGCATCACGATGATAGGTTTTGTTATAGGCGTATTCTTTCCCACGCCCTTTGTTTCGTTGTTTGCCAAAGACTCCCCCGAGTTGATAAGTATGGCAGCACATGCCTTGAGTTGTATGGTCATGATGTTTCCTATCGTGGGTATACAAATTGTGTCGACGGCATTCTTTCAAAGCATTGGTTATGCTCCCAAAAGCATTTTCCTTTCGCTTACGCGTCAACTCATCTTTTTGGTGCCAGCCATCTTCATCCTTCCTCATCTCTACAAGGATCCGCTTGAAGGATTGTGGCATGCAGCTCCTTTAGCTGATGGTTTAGCCTCTGTGCTTGCCATCACCCTCTTGGTTTTGCAGGTAAAAAAGTTCAAGAAATTGGCTAATGCCTAATTGCTAAATCTGAAAATTGAGTACTTAATACTTATTACTTAATACTTATTATTTATTACTTCCCTTCCAGTAAGAATGTAATACTTAATACTTAACACTTAATACTTAAAAACCATGTCTTCTCCCTTTGTTATCAATATTGGTCGTTCGCTCGGTAGTGGTGGACGTGCCATTGGTCATATTTTGGCCAAAGAATTTAATATAGCCTATTACGACCGTGAAATCTTAGCTTTAGCAGCCAAGGAAAGTGGTTTCTGTCCTGAAGTCTTCGAACGTAACGATGAGAAGAACCGCTTTTTGCGTACATTGGGCAATATTATCCCCTTTATAGGAGGGGGTAGTACCTATTATAATAATGAGTTGTCCAACGAGAACCTCTTCCGCATTCAGAGCGAAGCCATACGTAAGGCAGCCGAAGACCATTCGTGCATCTTTATAGGTCGTTGTGCCGACTATGTATTGCGTAACCATCCACGTTGTGTCAATGTGTTTGTAACTGCTGACATGGACGACCGCATTGCCAACGTTATGAAGTGGAACAACTGTACGGCAGAGAAAGCACAAAGCATTATCGAAAAAGGAGATAGTGAACGTGCCGAGTTTTACAACTTCTATAGCTCAGGCACATGGGGTGCAGCCAGCACCTATCATTTGTGCATCAACTCGTCAGTGCTCGGCATTGAGGGAACGGCTGCTTTTATTAAAGAATTCGTAATTAAAAAACTTTCAGAACTATGAAAAGATGGCTACTTACACTGTGCTTCATTATGATGGGTGCAGTGGCTGCAATGGCACAGCAAGGACAGGTGGAACATCGCAGTAAATCGTTGTTTGTCTTTCCAGAATTTAAAGAGGCTGTAGTGCAGCAAACCTTTGGACGTAAAATTAAAGCCAAAGCAAACATTTATTTAGGCGAAGGCACGCTTATATATATAGATGCAAAGACTGGCAAGAAAATGCGTGCCTACTTAAACAATATTGTCGGCGTTACTTTCGATGATACCATTCGTTACATGCGTGTAGACTCTGTTATGGCACGTGTGGTAGCCCAACGTGGCTATAATATTCTGCTTCGCCATACTTCTGTTGATAAAAACAGACTGCATGATGAACAGGTGCGCGACCTCAACTTTGAGATGTCGGGTATTATATACCTTGACAAACGTGACGACGAACAAGGTTATCCTTTGACTGACCGCTACTACTTTATTGTTAGAGGCGAAACCATTCCTGCCAACGAATCAGCCTTTAAGCGTTTTGTGGGCAAAGACCAAAAGCAAGCCTTTAAAGTACTTATGGGTAATCGCTTTTGGAGTTGGAAGGATCCCGAATCACTCATGATGCTATTCGACTTCTTGCCGAAATAAAAAGAAATGAATTTGAAATATTGGATTTTAGCAGCGCGACCTAAAACACTTACAGCTGCTTTGATACCCGTGTGTACAGCAACGGCATTGGCTTTTGCACAAGGACACGGACGTTGGTTGCCAGCAGTGGTATGTATGCTCTTTGCTGCTTTGATGCAGATAGCAGCCAACTTTATCAACGACCTTTTCGACTTTAAAAAAGGCACTGACCGTGAGGATCGTTTAGGTCCGGAACGTGCTTGTGCGCAAGGGTGGATAACACCGCAAGCCATGAAAAGGGGGATTGGCGTGATGCTTGTGTTGGCATGTGCCGTTGGTTGTTGCTTGTTGCCCTATGGCGGTTGGGTGTTAGTGGGCATAGGCGTGGCTTGTGTTGTATTTGCTTTTCTCTACACCACTTTACTCTCGTACATGGGTTGTGGCGATGTGTTGGTGTGGGTGTTCTTTGGACTTGTTCCTGTGTGTGGCACCTATTATGTGCAAGCACAAATGTTAACACCTGCCGTGTGGTGGTTGGCTGTTGCCTGTGGTTTGGTAATCGACACCTTGCTTGTGCTCAACAATTATCGCGATCGTGAACAAGATGCCCAAAGTGGCAAACGCACGCTGATAGTAGCTTTAGGCGAACGCTTTGGTTCGATGTTCTATTTGTTGCAGGGCGTGGCAGGCTATGCTTGTGTGGCAGCATTGGCAATCTACGGTCATACTTGGGCAGCCGTGTTGCCAGCTCTTTATCTTGTACCACACTTCATGACTTGGCGCACCATGACCACCATTCGTTATGGTCGTGAACTCAATAGGGTGTTAGGTTTAACCTCGCGCAATATGCTCATCTTTGCCGTGCTCACTGTGTTGGCATTGATAGTGTGAAATAAAGAAGTCGTCTAAACTTTTCTGACGAATACGATTTCAAAAGGGTTAGGGAGTGTGATGCGCTCCCTAACTTCAGTTAACTAATAAGACATGTCTTCCTCCTCACTCAAAGATAAAACAGCCAATGCCCTGTTGTGGGGCGGCATCAATAATGGGGCGCAACAAGTGCTGAATTTAGTGTTTGGCATTTTCTTAGCGCGTATACTCTCGCCTGCCGACTATGGTATGGTAGGCATGCTCACCATTTTTAGTTTAATAGCCACCTCTTTGCAAGAGAGTGGTTTTATTTCAGGACTCAATTGTAAAAAAGACATTACCGATGCCGACTATAATGCTGTGTTTTGGTTTAATGTGCTTTGCAGCTCGTGTGTCTACGTTATTCTTTTTTGTTGTGCTCCTCTTATTGCAGCTTGGTATCGTCAACCCGTGTTGATACCATTGGCACGTTTGTCCTTCCTCACTTTTGTTATCTCCTCGTTAGGAACCTCGCCCCGTGCTTGGTTGTTTAGAAACATGAAGGTGCGCGAAACAGCTTTGTTAACCCTTGGTGCATTAACAGTGTCGGGCATCTGTGGTGTATGTTTGGCTTTTAATGGTTTTGCCTTTTGGGGCATAGCCATTCAAAACTTAATCTATTGCACCATGATGAGTTTAGGCAGTTGGTGGTTCTCGGGGTGGCATCCTTCGTGGCATATCAATTTGCAGCCCTTGCGGGGTATGATAGGTTTTAGCTCAAAGATATTGGCAACCAATATTTTTACGCATATCAACAATAATATCTTTAGCATCTTTTTTGGCAGACTCTATGGCGAAAAGACTGTAGGTTATTACAATCAAGCCAACAAATGGACAACAATGGGAAGCAATACGTTGGTGGGTATGTTGTGGAGTGTAACCCAACCCCTTTTTGCTCGTTTCGATAAAGATGATATGGAACGTATGCAGCGTGTGTTTCGCAAGTTACTCCGTTTCACAGCTTTTCTGTCGTGTCCTGCATTGTTTGGTTTAGGACTCATTGCTCCTGAGTTTATAACCATAGCCATCACCGATAAATGGATGACCAGTGCGCATCTTATGCAGTTGCTTTGCATAGGTGGAGCATTTATGCCCATCTCATCGTTTTATGCCAACTTTGTCATAAGTCAGGGAAAAAGCAATGTATTTATGTGGAACACGATAGCCTTGTGTTTGGCACAGATGTTGCTTTTAGTAATATTGTACCCCTATGGTGTCGAAGCCATGGTAATAGCCTATGTTGTGGTTAACACGTTATGGCTCTTTGTGTGGCATTGGTTTGTGAAGCGTTTAATAGGCATTCGCTTTCTTCATGCTCTGCGCGATGTGCTTCCCTTTGTTCTCATTGCAGCCGTAGCTATGGCAGCAGGGTGGGGATTGTCACAACTCTCGGGTGGCAACATCTACCTCAGTCTTTTGCTAAAGATGGTTGGTGCTGTTATTGCATACATCCTACTCCTTCGTTTGCTCGGTGCTGAAATCCTTAATGAATGTACCGAATTCGTTAAGAGTAAAATCCCCTTTAAGTTTAAACGCAAAGTATAAGTCATTACGCTCTATGTGTTGTTCATTTTTTCCTTCCTTCTTTTTTATAGAATGCTTTCATTAGAATGTAATACTATAGGTCTCTCCTTAGAGTCTTTCATTAGAATGTAATACTTAATACTTAATACTTAACATTATAAGTTTCCCACAGTGTCCTCCATTAGAATGTAATACTTAATACTTAACACTTAATACTTATTCCTCATGTATCTTATCCTTTTTATCGCCATTGCACTTCTTAGTTTTGTAGTGCAAACCAATTTGAACAGCAAGTTCAAAAAGTTTAGTAAAGTACCTCTTGCATCAGGCATGACAGGTCGTGAAGTAGCAGAGAAAATGTTGCATGACAATGGCATCTATAATGTAGAAGTAACCTGTACCCCAGGTTATCTTACGGATCATTATAATCCCACCACTGCAACCGTTAATCTTTCGCAAGGTGTATATAATAGCAATTCAGTAGCAGCTGCTGCAATTGCAGCGCACGAGTGTGGACATGCTGTGCAGCATGCTGTGGCTTATGGACCTTTGAAAATGCGTACAGCCTTGGTACCTGTGGTATCTTTCGCATCTAATTGGGTGCAATGGATATTGTTGGCAGGTATTTTAATGATTAACGTAATGCCCTCCATTCTTTTAGGTGGTATAATTCTTTTTGCCCTTACCACTCTATTCAGTTTTGTAACCCTTCCGGTTGAGATTGATGCTTCACGTCGTGCTACTGCATGGCTTCAGCGTGCAGGCATTACTTCTGCTTACGATCATCCTATGGCAGTATCGGCACTTCGTTCAGCTGCTTACACCTATGTGGTAGCTGCCCTCAGTTCATTAGCCACTTTAGTATATTACGTAATGATGTTTTTAGGTGGCAGTCGCGACGATTAAAAAGTTGTATAACTGTCTCTTATACACATCTGACGCTGCCGACGATCTTACGCGTGTAGATC
>UQPD01000141.1 GCA_900542795.1 uncultured Prevotella sp.
TCACATACCTGGCTACCATATATCACCCCGAATGGGGTGAGGTTAGTGCATGAAAAATTACCTGATAAAACTATCAAATCTCATGCAGAAAAAAATACGGATTTTGAACACCCTACCTAATGGGGTGAGGCTGGCGCGTGAGTCGTGATTAATTCTTACTCATATAATCAGACACAGAATTTTACTGGTGAACCAAAAAATGTACCAAGTTATTTTTACATATTACTTACTTTTCCTCGCGCGCGCGTTCCTATATATATGTATTACCTATTCCTTGATATTCAATAGTATGTAATACTTAAAATTTTCCTTGAAATTCAATAGTATGTAATACTTAATACTTATTACTTAATACTTAATGCTTGTGGTATTAAGAAGTCAATTTCTTCTTGCATAATTTCGATGTCAGCAGTTTGGGCATTAGCGTGATACACACGTCCATCCAAACTGATAGGAGCGTGCGAGAGTTTGCTGAACTTAATGTGTTTGGTTCGCCACACCTGTATGCCCCTGTGACTGAGGAAACGCCCCGTAAAGAGTAACCATAGTCCATGGAAAATTTGGAAAATGGCAGGCTTCGACACTAAAGTAACATCCAACAAACCATTATAAGGCACAGCACTCGGTGTTTGACCGTAACCATGTGCAGAACCCACACAAATGCTCATGGCATTTTGCTGAATGTTTTCGCCACTCATGCTAAAAGCGAAATTAAAGTTCATGCGTTGAAACAATAACAAGAGGGCCGACATAAAGTAGGAAAGACTCTTGAAACCCAACAAACTGCTCGTTTTACGACGCAAGTTCGTGATGGCAGAGCCAACGCCCATGTTTACGCAATTCAAAAAATAAAGTTTTTCTTCACCTCCATCAGTTTTCCCAATGCGGAGCGTACCCACATCTACCTTGCGCTTGTTTTGGAAGACCAAAGCATCAATGGTAGCTTTGTAATTGTCGTGATGCAATCCCCAATACTTGGCAAAGTCATTGCCAAAACCATTGGGAATGACACCCAACACAGGATGTTTCCCCTCAGGCAAAGGGGTATTCATTATGCCACAAAGCGCATGGTTGAGGGCAGAGTCGCCACCAACTACTACAATAGTGCCAAAGCCAGAACGTGTGAGCATAGATGCCAAGCGTTCAACAGAGCCTACGCCCTCGCTTTGCACATACTCAAAATTTACGCCCTTCTCTTGCAAATAGGCTTTAATGTTCTTCCAGCGTTTGTGTGTACGCGTTGAACCTTCTTTGGGGCAATAAATCACAGCCCATGAGTTTGCTGGCATAATAATGTGGTGTTTTTTGTAAATTCAAAGAGTGTTAGTTGCGAAAGCACCCTAAATAGAGTGTGTGGCAGCTTCAATAGCTGTAGCCGAAACCTCCTCAGGTTTCATCCAATGAATATTGATGCCACGTCGTTCCATGCCACGGAACCAAGTCATTTGTCGTTTGGCAAACTGATGAATGGCAATTTCAAGTTGGCGGAACATCTCCTCGTAACTCATTTTGCCAATGGCATAGAGCGTAAGGAACTTATACTCCAATCCATAATAAATTAAGTCGTCGGCAGGGATTCCTTCAGCCAACAAACGTTTCACCTCGTCAACCATGCCATTGTCAAGACGCTGTTTGAGTCGGGCAGAAATGCGTTGGCGACGTGTTTCGCGGTCCACATCTATACCTATAACATAAGAGGTTAGGGTAGGGAAGGGACGATCGTCGATGGGTGTATGTTTGTAATATTCGGCAATCTCAATAGCGCGAATCGCTCTTTGTGCCGAATCAACGTCAGTGGTATTGTGCAGTGTTTTATATTGGCTCAGAATATGCGTAAGTTCTGCTAAAGACTTACCGCTAAGATTTTCGCGCAATTCAGGGTTTTGCGGAACAGGCGAAAGTCGATAACTGCGTAGTACACTCTCTAAATAAAGTCCTGTACCTCCACACACAATCACCTTTTTGCCTCGTGAGCGGATATCGTTATATGCTTGCAAAAAATCTTTTTGATATTCGTAAACATTATATTTTGTTCCCGGTTCAGCAATGTCAATAAGGTGGTAAGGAATGTTTTTACCATTGATGCAATAGTCCTCAAGGTCCTTTCCGGTGCCCAAGTCCATGCGTCTGTACACCTGTCGGCTATCGGCGCTAATAATTTCAGCGTCGATTTCAGCAGCCAATTTTACAGCCACACCCGTTTTGCCAGATGCGGTAGGTCCGAGAATAGTAATAAAATCCGTTGTAGGCATAAAGAAAATTATTAAAAAAGCCGCTGCAATACGCATAGGGTATTACAGCGGCTTAGTGTTCAATAATGCTTGAACTTAGCTAATTAATTAGCCGTTTACCTTAGCCATGTGAGCGATGAGTTCGAGCACCTTGTTAGAGTAACCGATCTCGTTGTCATACCAGCTGATAACCTTTACGAAAGTATCAGTGAGGTAAACACCTGCGTTAGCGTCGAAGATAGAAGTGTTAGTGCAGCCGAGGAAGTCGCTAGAAACAACAGCGTCTTCAGTGTAGCCGAGTACACCCTTCAATTCGCCTTCAGAAGCTTCCTTCATAGCAGCGCAGATAGCTTCCTTAGTAGCGGGCTTAGCCAAGTTAGCAGTCAAGTCAACTACAGAAACGTCCAAAGTTGGAACACGCATAGAGATACCAGTCAACTTACCGTTGAGTTCGGGGATAACCTTACCTACAGCCTTAGCAGCACCAGTAGTAGAAGGGATGATGTTGCCAGAAGCAGCACGGCCACCGCGCCAGTCCTTCAAAGAGGGACCATCAACAGTCTTCTGAGTAGCAGTAGTAGAGTGAACGGTAGTCATCAAACCGTTTACGATGCCGAACTTGTCGTTCAAAACCTTAGCGATAGGAGCCAAGCAGTTAGTTGTACAAGAAGCGTTAGAAACGAACTGAGTACCCTTTACGTACTTGTCGAAGTTTACACCGCATACGAACATAGGAGTGTCGTCCTTTGAAGGAGCTGACATAACTACGTACTTAGCACCAGCTTGGATGTGAGCCTGAGCCTTTTCCTTAGTGAGGAAGAGACCTGTAGATTCAACTACATACTCAGCACCAACAGCGTCCCACTTAAGGTCAGCCGGGTTGCGTTCAGCAGTTACACGGATGTGGTTGCCGTTTACGATGAGCTCGCTCTTCTCTACGTCAGCCTCAATAGTGCCCTGGAATGCACCGTGCATAGTGTCGTACTTGAGCATGTATGCCAAGTAATCTACGGGGCAAAGGTCATTGATACCTACAATCTGGATGTCGTTGCGAGTCTGAGCTGCGCGGAATACGAAACGGCCGATACGACCGAAACCGTTAATACCTACTTTAATCATGATTTTAAAAAAGTTATGAATTAACTATTTAAGTGGTTAATATTCAGTGAGTTATCTCAATGTGGAGTGCGAATTTCGGTGGTTTTGCTTTCAAGACATTGCCACTTTTCTCCGTTTTCCACCGCAAAAGTACAAAAACCTTTTTATTTTTGCACTAAGTTTATTGATTAAATTTTCAAAAATATGAAAAGTTCCTTCATTCAAGAGTTTAAAGAGTTCGCCGTAAAGGGTAATGCCATTGATATGGCGGTGGGTGTTATTATAGGTGGAGCTTTCGGAAAAATAGTATCGTCGATAGTTAACGACCTTATTATGCCACCTATTGGTTGGCTTATTGGTGGTATTGACTTTAAGGACTTAAAGTATAAGTTGCCTGTCAATCCGCTTAACGAAGGTGGCGAGCCTGTAAGCATTGCTTATGGCAATTTTTTGCAGACCTGTCTTGACTTTCTCATCATTGCCTTCTGTGTTTTTATGCTTGTACGCCTTATTATGAAGCTTTCGCGTAAAAAGAAACAAGAGCCTGCAAAGCCTGCTGCACCAGCTGAGCCTTCGGAGGAGGTTAAACTCTTGCGCGAAATTCGCGATGCTTTAAAGAAAGATGCGTAACACTTATTAAGTGGGTGTTCAAAATGGGGTTTAAATATGAATTCACTTGTAAAAGTGGTCTAATTTGATTAAACATAGACCTCTGTCTGATATTGTAATCCAGTATTGGTCGTTAACTATCGAATCAGTCATGTGGCAGAAATAGACCTTAATGTTCGATATGGACGCACACAGACTGATATATATCCCATTTTATGGGGTAAATGTGGCCTTTGATACATTTTATACTCTCTGGAGAGCCATTTCGAGGTCAAACAGTAGAAGTCGGCGCACATTAATCCATGCACAACGTGCAAGTGCCTGCATTTTGTGCTTGATAAGTCCGCGGTATTTTGTCTTGTTGTTCCTCGTGTGGAAGCAGTATTGGAGGATAGTTGCCTCGACGTTGTTTCGTTTCTTGCGCTTCTCAAATGGAACTGACTCTACTTCCTTCTTGGTCTGAGCCTTGTCAATCTGTTCCTTACCGAAGTACCTCCAGGTATTCTTGCCTTTCTTATTGATGACGGAAATCTTCCATTTGTCGTTCTTGACAAGTATGGCGTTAATGACCTCACCAGTATGCTTGTCGGTAACTTCAAGTGTTGTGTCATCAGTCTGCTCAAGGTCAAGGCGTGAGGGTTTGCCTTGTAAACCGCCTGTAATAAGGTCAATGTCTTGCTTGTCGGCAAACTTGCGGTTATCCTCGCTTTGGTAAGCACCATCGCAATACAGGGTATCAACCTTGTTGCCTGTCACGTATTCCGTGCCTTTCACACCAGACTCCACATAAGTATTGTCGGCTGTTGTAGCACCTTTCACTTCAACATCTGTAATAAGGTTAGGCTTGTTCTCTTCGTCACATGTTTCCGTGATGTTGGTGCTGAAGCCCTTTGCTTTCTTGCCAGCCTTACTGCGGTAATGGGCATCGGGGTCATTGGGGTTCTGTACGCTTTTAGCACTGACAAGTTTCTTGTCACGTACTGTAACCGTACCATCCTCTGCCTTATCGTACTGCTCGTTAAATACACGTGAAAGCAAAGGCTTGCTGTCTTCGGGTAAATGTGTCAGTATATAGTCGATGACGATGCCAAGTGTCAGCAGAAGCTTTTCCATTGTCTCGCTATCCGTACGATAGACGGTCTTCTGGGCATCCTCCTCGTAGAAATCAATAGCCTGTTGGTGTATAAGCTGATCTTCAATACTTTCTATTTCATACTTGCTTACTTGCTGCATTAGAGCCTCATGAATAATCTCATAACGTGAAAACCAGGCGATGTTGCTTGATATAAGTTTGCTGTCCATGCGGACGGCTTTGCCTGAGATGCGGTATTCAAGAGCCTGCTTGCGAGTGATGCCCTTGAAGCATTTGTCAAACAAGTCAACACCTGTCTTCTCCTGATACTTTGTCATATTACGGCGCAGGGTATAGTAGGAGTCTATGGAAGGACGTTGCTCGTCAAGTTTAACCAAGCCAAGTGCACTACGATAAAGCATGTTGAAGCAACAGTTCTCATACAAGGTCTCGTCACTGCAGCCACATCATTCTTTAAGAATACTCATTGCGATGAGAATGCGTATGGGGGCATTGGGACGGCCATCCCTGCCATCCTCACGTTTCTCTGCAAATAACGGACGAAAGATCTCTTCGTCGATGTTGCATGTAACTTCGCGGTAGAATTTGTCGTGTCAGGCTGCAGGGTTGTCATACTTACGGCTTTCACGCTTGCACATCAGACCAGATGGCGAGGAGAAGAGGTCAAGTTGCTTGGTTGTCGTACTTTTCTTGAACATTGCTTAGTGCTTTGAATTCAAGTATAAAGTTACGATTTTTTTCCAAACGACAAAATATCAAAGAGCAATACAGTATTAAACTAACGTAATATTAATTAGGTCGGCTCTGCTGACTTTTTTAAGTGGACTCATGTATGCTTTTATGTCAATAATAGCTTCTGCGGCCATATGAAGCTAACTAAAGGGGCTTACTTTTTGAAATAAAGAGCATGAAGTTCTATTTATAAAGGGTTTAAGACAGGAAAGTAGCGTCTTGGCGTTTAATCGGACAGCAATGTAAACTTTAGAATAAGGATTAAGACACATGAAATCAATTTTAGAATACATACAAGAAAAGTTAAATATAATAGAGCCGTCAATACCAATCGTTGAGATGGCTACTATTGATAAAACGGTTAAAGTATCCAAAAACACATATCGTATTGCATTACATGGTCCAGCAGTTGGTGATAGACCATGTCCCCATTTTCATATTTATCTCGCTAATGATGTATATCCTTATAAAAGATTTAATATTGAAATAAGTCTAATTGATTTGCTTTGTTATGATGCTGTCTCTTATACACATCTGACGCTGCCGACGATC
>UQPD01000142.1 GCA_900542795.1 uncultured Prevotella sp.
GAGGTTGTTGCATACGGAAACCAGGCATGTGAATTCGGGATAAACCCTCATTCACGTACCTGGCTACCATATATCACCCCGAATGGGGTGAGGCTGGCGCATGAAACATTGATGATTCTATCATTAGTCGTGCGGAAAAAAGTAGGAACAAAACAATACTACAATCAATATAAACTAATTTTTAATACCTACTTACCTACTTCAGTTTGTATTACTTATTACCTATTACCTATTACTTATTACTTAAAAATCACATAGTTTGTAATACTTAATACTTAATACTTAATCTTTACTTCCCTCTGCGGATAAGGGATTTCGATGTTGTGGGCATTGAGGGTATTGTAGATAGCCTCTTTGATTTGTCCTGTCATGGCGAACTTTTGTTCAACGAGCACCCAATAAGTGACAAAGAGATTGACACTGTTGTCGCCAAACTCATCTAATACCACATTGATGGGTTTCTCCATATTGATAATGTCGCGACCATCGGGGACCTTGGCAGCCAAATTCTTTACAGCCTCAATGAGATAAGAGCGTACCTCGTTGATATTACTACCATAGGCAATGCCTATAGGCACCTTCACCATTTCGTAAGAGTGGTTCTTGGTAATGTTCTTGAAATTCTTGCTGAAAAGCGAACTATTTAAGAAGGCTATGACACAACCATCTGCTGTAACTACCTGCGTACTTTGATAAGTAATGCTATCAACCTTGCCACGAATGCCATCGCACTCAATGAAATCGCCTACACGTACACGTCCCGTCATAAGCGAGATGCCGTAGAAGAAGTTCTCGAGCAAGTCCTTCATGGCAAAACCAACACCCGTAGCTAAACCTGCAGAGATGACTGAAATGGCTGTGGAAGGAATTTTGAGCATGCGAATGGAGATGATGGCATAAAGTCCCCAAACACAAATGGCAATGATGTTATTGGCAAGGGTGAAATTGGGCTGACCATTTACCACAATCTTGCTCTTGTGGTATTTGTGATAGAGAGCTTTGATAAGATAGTTGAGATAACGGAACACAAAATATTGCGAAGCTACAAGTACTATCTTAGCCAAAGAAAGTTCTACCACACCAGGCACATTGAGGAAGTTTGCCATAAATATGTCGAAGACTGTAGCCGTGAGGTCGAAAACATCCGCAGCCCACCAAATGGAAAGCAGAATGGAGAAAACACCCAACACTGGCACAATAACCATGGCTACAAGATCGTAGAACCATGTTTTGTTGATATGCTTTTCGTGACGCACACGAATGGCTTCGAGAATGTTGAGGTGTGCCACTTTAACCGTTCCATTTTTGTTCTCGCCAATGTGACGAACTAAGTAACGTTCCTCGTATACGGCTAAAATGTCGTAGAGACCTGTAATGGTTTGGATGCATGCCAACTGGAACATCCACCAGATGAGTATTTGCACCGATAGTAATGTGTAGCCATACCATGCGGCAAAGGTGGAAACGACCATGATGGTGAGCGATACCCAGGTGTAGAAGATGTCGCTTTGGGGAATATTCTTGTTGTGGCGTACCACCACACGCCATTGCCAGAGTGTGAACAATAACAAGATGGGTGGGAATATGAGGCTCACCAAATTGTTGGGGATAAAGATGATGCGGAAGGTGATGACGATGAACGACATCAACATGATGGGGGTGTAGATGCTGAAACCACTCTTGATTTGATTGCCCGCTAAGCGGATGAGCAGTGACAAGAAGATGGCACAGAGCAACCAAGAGTACTCAATGAGCAGTTTGGAAGCCATGAGAAAGAAGTTGTGGTACATAAATGCACGGCACACCATGATGGAGATGGCAAAGATGAGCATGGCAGCAAAAAGGATGATGCACACTTTTTTCTTCATAAACTCTTCGGTGCGGAAGCGTTTGGGCACGAACCAACGCACAAAGATGTTGCTGAGTAGGGCTGCCAAAATAATGTAGAACAACACAAAGAATGCCAAACCCACTACGATGGGACCACGCCATTGCGACTCAACGGTGCGCACTTTGCCTTGGTCGTGTACTTGTTCGGTGTCGTATTTTTCGTTGGCATCGTCCTTTGCCATTTGAATGTAGCGCGAGAATTGTCCGAGAATTTCAAAATAGTTGGCATCGCCATTCAAGAAAATGTTGTGTTGAATGGTTGTGTAGCGTTGCAAGGCATAATTGTTGAGTTTGCCTAACTTGTCTGCTGTTATTTTGTAGTGCTCATTGTCGGCAACAATGGCATTTTTAAGTGTTTCGAGGTCATCGCGCAATTTAATGGCAAACGACAAACAAGAGTCGCGGTCGGCCTGTCCTTGTTTGCTAAGCACAAAAGGTCGTTTCCCTTTGTTGTGGGAGAGTAGGGAAGGGTCTGCCATAGGTCCAAAGAGTAGGGGCGTGGTTTGTCCGCCCTTTACTTTTACCTGTGGATGTGCTTGGTTGCTGTGTAGGGCTGGGGGAATGGCTTGCAAGGAAGCAATGAGTGCATTGTAACGATTGAGTTCGGTGTTAATGCGATTAAGAATCTTTTGATAAGGCACACTGCGCTTGTTGAACTCGCGATAAAGTGAAGTTGCCTCGTGACAAGCATAAGTCATGTCGAAGGTAAAATCTTGTTTTTGCGAGTAGAGCATCAAACCGATTTGGTCGCTTCGTTGCATAAGCGAAATCATCTGTTCGTGTTGCATCTCTGCCACCGTGCTGTAGCGCACCAAACTTTGTTTTTGTTCGTTGTAGGTGTTAGATAGTTCAGCACGTAGCACAGCCAATGTTGCTGAAAGGTCGCGCTCCTTCAGTACGGCATGGGCTGAGAATGGTAGCAAAAGCAGTAAGCACAGTAGTGTCAGGGCCGACAACTTGTATTTGATATGCTTCATAAGAAAATAGTATGAAGTAAGGAGTTTTAAGTGTTAAGTATGAGATGTTACAAATTAGCACGATGCTATAGTTTGTAATACTTAATACTTTAAGAAAATAGTGTGAAGTATAAAGCATAAAGTGTTAAGTATGAGATGTTACAGACTAGCACGATGCTATAGTTTGTAATACTTAATACTTAACACTTAATACTTAAAATCTTATTTATAGATAGCAGCCTTCACCTCTTCGGCAGTTGTGGGAACTGCGTCTTTGCTGAGTTCGGGTACATTATAACTCTTGGTGAGTCGGATGTTTTCGAGCGGATCAGCTTGGGGCAATAAGAAAGCTTTGTGACCTTGTCCGTTTTTGTCGAAGTAGGCAATGTAGGGACGTGTAAACGAGCCATCATCGCGTCGTGAACTAAATACAATCCAACGTCCGTTTGAACTCCAGGTGTGATAACTGTCTACGTCAGGACTGTTCGTTGCTTTAAGCGGATAAACTTGCTGGGTTTGTAAATCCTTGACGTAAAGGTCAGCGCTTTTGTGCCAAATGTGGAATTGTCCGTAGTCTGCTAAAGTAAAAAGTAGATAACGTCCATCGGGACTAACACGAGCCACAGCAGCACTCTTGCCAAGAGCAGCACAGTCAACCTCCATTTGAGGGGTGCCAAACTTGCCCGTAGCGGCATCAAAGCTGATGCTCATTACATTGTAGTGAAGATCTTTGTAGATTTTCGACACATTGTCGCGTCGCACGGTGTCGGGCACATTGGCAAATATAGGCACATGGGCTGAGGTGTAGAAGATTTTGCTGCCATCGGGACTCCAACAGGGGAAGGTTTCTAAGTCGGAATCTGTTTTCAAGATGTTTCTGAATTCTCTTTTATCGACATCATAAAAAACGAGGTCAGAGCCATAGTCTACCACTTCTACCTTTTGTTTGTTGCGAATGTGGAAGGTTTGTCCGGTTTGGTTAGATGAGAAAACCACCCAGTTGCGTGTGGGGTGCCAGGTTGGGTAGGTTGCACCTGCTAAGATAGAGTCGCTCTTCATGATGCGTTTCTCGACCTTGCCATTTTCAATAAATACGGTACCGCCATGTTCGCCACGTACGTGAAAGAGCATGTGCTTGGTGCTGTAGTTTTGATAGTTGTGACAGTTTACGCAGTGATTGTTCTCGTTCTCGAACGTGCGGTTATTCTCGTAGATGGTTTTTACGTTGAAGTTTTCTAAATCGCGTTGATAAAGTCCCATCTGACGATAAAGCTCGTAGGAGGGCTCGATGAGGCGGTAAGAGAGGTAACGGTCGATGTCCTCCTTTGCTACTTCTATATTATAGGAAGGGAAACGCACCCATTGTCCGTCGCGTTCAGCATAGAGTGTTACGTTAAGGGCTTTGCCACGTGCATCAGTTAGGAGTTTTTTCCATTCGAGAGAGTCGAATTGCAAAATGCCATCTTTACCTGCAGCAGCTACTACGCGGTTGCTGCCACATTCTACGCAACCTACATATTCGCTGCCAGCAGACTTTACTTGAATGTTGAGTGGAGCAATATTGGCAGGAATGGTAATGTCGCGATAATCGGGATAAATGCTAACTTTTTCGTTGATGGTGGTAGCATTTTCGGGCACAACGGCTTGAGGTGAACAGGCTACAAGAGCCCATGCGGCAGCACCTATTGCCAAGCATTGTGCAGTATGCTTATAGAGATTGTGTAAAATCATTACGCTCAGAGTTTCGTTAGTTTACAGTGTTTTTGTGTGCTTGTTTGCCACTGAGGTTATCAGCTTTGATAACTTGGTCGGGGTCGTTGTTCTCCGTGTAGTAGTAATATACGTAGGTGCCAAGCCAACGTTCCTTGAGTTCGCTGCGCAACTTTAAACGCTCTTTGGCGTAGGGACGTGCGTCGGTAAGGAATGTTGATATCTCGTTCATGACATAAGGACTAACTTGTGGAAATTGCTTGAGCAACGACTGATCGCGCAATGCTAAAATGCAAATGGCTTGCTGCATGCACGAGGGGAAGGATATGCCTTTTTGTGCCATGACTTGTGCACGTACTAAGAACGATTGTAGGTCTTTGCCATACAAGCATGCTGCGGCTGAGGTGATGAGTGAAGCATCTGTGCCTTGCGTTAAACCAAAGTTGTAGCCCAAAAAGAGAGGGGCACGATAGTTTTGCTCAAAATCGTCCATTTGCGGATTGAGTGAGAGCACATGCACTAATTCGGCATCCTCTTTGATGCGCTCTTTATGATTGAGCATGGCGGTGTATTTTTCAACAAAGTCGCTTTCGAATGGCATCTGTGCCACAAGACTCAAGTATTTGCGAGCAAGTTCTTTCTCGTCCATTAGCAAGGCGCAAACTGCCAAACGTTTGTAGCAGTCTAAGCGGGGACCATTCATCACGGTGTGCTCAAGAGCCAAACGATAGGCTGCATTTAGCAAACCTGCATGATAGTTGCAGTCGGCTGTAAAGATGCCATATTCGTTGGTGCCGTTTATGCTGTCGAGCTTTTCAACGGGAAAGTCATAGGGAATGTCGTACATGCTTTGCAAGAGTTGGTCGGTCTCTTCAAGGGCAATGGCATAGTAGGCTGCTACGGCACGGGTGGGACGCTTGGCGGTTTTGGTTTCTTCGATAATCGTGTCCCAATCCTGACGGAGTTCTAAGTTTTTAAATCGTGCGGTTAAAATGACATTCTCGTTTACGGTGCGTGCTACTGCTAATGTGCCAAAGATCATCAACAAACTTATGCACAATCCCCAAGGACGTACTTGGGTTGGGATTGCTTTAGATGTGCGTTTGCGTGTGATGAGCCATGTTACGAGTGCTAATAATGCGGTAAGGGCAAAAGCGATTATTGCCACAAAAATGAATTTGGAGGGCTCGTTTTGGTAATAGACGTTTGTGCCACGCCATAACACCCAAGCTAATTCGGCTACTGGAATTATAAAGCCTATGCCTTCGCACTTGCGTGGAAGTTGCAAGGCATAATCTGCGAAGCGGGCTGTAAGTGTGTAGATGGCTGCCAGCAAGATGCCGCCTAACCACGACCACTTAAAGAGAATTAAAACCCAACGTGTGAGCCAATATACTTGTCCCATGGGTTGACTGAGTAAGTAGTGCATTTGCTCGGCGTCGGTAGTTACAAAGCTGTTTTGCTCAGCACGTTCAAATACGTCGCCATATCCCCAGGTTACAAATACCAAGAGGGCTATAAAGCCTAAGGCATAAGTAAGCCATCGGGCAGTGCGTGGCTTTATGCCCCATGCACATTTTGTGCCTTTGCCTTGTTGGGTGGCAGACTTTTGTGCAGGAGCTGAGGCTGCGTTTTTACGATTGTTCTTTTTGTTATTCATTAGTTTATGTTTTGTCTGTTTTGAAGTCGTCTAAACTTTTATGAAGTTCAAGATTTGCCTTTATTTTTGAAGCG
>UQPD01000143.1 GCA_900542795.1 uncultured Prevotella sp.
TCAGGATCCTTGTAGTCGATGTACTTGATACCGCTCTTCTTGAAACGGCAATACTTTTTCTTCTTGACGTCCACTGTGGGGGGAGTCAAATAACGGATTTCTGATTGTGCTTGTGCCATTGTGTTAGTCCTCCTTCTTGTTAAACTTGTTACGACGCTTTGCTGCGTATTCAGCAGCAAACTTCTCGTTCTTCACTGTGAGATAGCGAATAACGCGCTCGTCACGACGATAAGCTACTTCGAGCTTGGCAACTACCTCGGGGGCAGCAGTAAACTCGATGAACTCGTAGAAGCCGGTAGACTTTTTCTGAATGGGATAAGCCATAGTCTTGAGGCCCCACTCCTCTTCATTGATAATCTCAGCACCTGCGGCAGTGAGAATACCCTTGAACTTTTCGACCGTTTCCTTCATCTGTTGGTCAGACAAAACGGGAGTCATAATGAAAACGGTCTCGTACTGATTCATCATAATAGTTGAATGAATTAATAGGGATGGTTAAATGCAAAATTGCGGGTGCAAAATTAGACATTTCTATTGAAACTGACAAACTTATTTCTGCTTTTTTGCAACACAACACGCGTTTTTAGCCCTTTCAATGCCATTATTTCAATAAAAAGCAGTCAAAACGGCATTTTACAACCTCAGAAACAAGGTTTTTACAAAACTTTGGCGTAATATTGCACCTTATAAAATACACCTCATAAATAAACTCGATAACAAAACTCAACCAATCATGGATAATTTAAAGAATGGCTACGATGTTCAGAAGTTCGACATGCCAACCAAACGATTTTGTCAGACACTCGACTTGAAGGATGACCCCGAACTGATTGCCGCCTATCGCAAATTACACGCTAAAGAGGGCATTTGGCCCGAAATATTAGAAGGCATAAAAAAGGCAGGAGTACTTGAAATGGAAATTTATCTGTTAGGCACACGCCTTTTTATGATTGTAGAACTACCCGCTAATGCAAATTGGGACGATGTGATGAGTCGCATGGCTACTTATCCCCGCCAAGCTGAATGGGAAGCACTAACTGCTCGCTACCAAAAAGCAAACGCTGGAGCCACCTCTGACGAAAAATGGAGACTCATGGAACGCATTTTCCATTTATACTAATGGGTGGTTCTAATAATTCTGATAAGTTGATTTGTGCCCTATCGTGTGTGTATTTGGGTTAGTGAACGAAGGAGCATAGCGGGCTATGTGACTGAGCGAACTGACCAAAAGACACATGCGAGAGGGTGCAAAGCAACTATCAGAATTTTAGAATATTAAAATCAGAATTTTTAGAACCACCCTTTAATTTAATATATTACAAAATGCCAGCACGCTTGCTTTGGGTGGACGATGAGATAGATATGCTCCGTGCCCACATACTGTTTCTTGAAAAAAAAGACTATGAGGTGGTAACTGCCACCAATGGTCCTGATGCGATAGACCTTTGCCGTGAGCAAAGTTTCGATCTTGTGTTGCTTGACGAAAATATGCCTGGACTCTCAGGACTAGAAACCCTCATGCGGCTTAAAGACATTGTGCCCAATGTACCTGTGGTGATGGTTACTAAAAATGAGGAAGAAGATATTATGGACCAAGCCATTGGTTCAAAAATTGCCGACTACCTGATTAAGCCTGTCAACCCAAAACAAATTTTGCTTACCTTAAAAAAGAATATCCACCAACGCGAAATTGTACAAGAGGTGACACAAACGGGATACAGACAAGACTTTTCGCGCATCGGTATGCAACTTAGCGAGAACCTTACTGCCAACGAGTGGAAGGAACTCTACAAGCGTTTGGTGTATTGGGAACTCGAATTATCGGAAGCTGACAGTGACATGGACGACATGCTGCGTATGCAAAAGGAGGAAGCCAACCTTACTTTTGCCAAATTTGTGCGTCGCAATTACGAGCAGTGGATAAAAAATGCAGATGAACGTCCACTTATGAGTCCTGACATCTTTAAGCGCTGCATATTTCCACGATTGTCACAAGGACGCAAAGTGTTTTTATTGGTGCTCGATAACTTCCGTTTCGACCAATGGCGTGTGCTTTCGCAAGAACTTTCTGACGATTTCGACATTGACGAAGACCTTTACTACACCATTCTTCCCACTGCCACCCAATATGCACGTAATGCCATATTTGCAGGTCTTATGCCCTTGCAAATCAAACAAATGTATCCTGACCTTTGGGTGGACGAGGAAGAAGACGAAGGTAAGAATCTCAACGAAGAAGCACTTATCCGTAATCAACTGCAGCGCTTTCGTCGTCGCGAAGAGTTTACTTATCACAAACTTAACGACTCAACTGCTGTTGACCATATTCTTGGACAGATGCAACAATTTGCAGCAACACCGCTCAATGTGCTTGTCATCAATTTCATCGACATTTTGAGTCATGCTCGCACAGAAAGTCGCATGGTTCGAGAGTTAGCAGGTAATGAATCTGCTTATCGCAGCATCACCTTGTCGTGGTTTAGACATACACCTATTCGCGACCTTTTTCATCGCCTTGCAGAACTCGACTACGACATTCTTATTACTACCGACCACGGCAGTATCCGTGTAGACCAACCCTCTAAGGTTGTGGGCGACCGTAACGTAAACACGAATTTGCGCTACAAACTGGGACGTAACCTTTCGTACAATGCCAAGGAAGTGTACGAAGTGCGTTCGCCTAAAGACATCATGTTGCCACAACCTAATCTCAGCACTTCCTATATATTTGCCACAGGAACACGCTTCTTTGCCTATCCCAACAACTACAACTACTACGTGCAGTATTACAAAGACACCTTCCAACATGGCGGTATTTCAATGGAAGAGATGCTTGTTCCGTTGGTAACTTTACATCCTAAAAGCAAACGATAGGAATAGCCTATTGTAAAGCTTCGAAAAATAAGTAGGGTTCCAAATATTTTTAGAGTTTTACCCAAAACATTATAAAAAATGAATAACGACGAGATTGTATCAACGCAAAAGCGCAAACGCGATATTTATCGCGTAACAATGGGTGGAAGCGTGGTAAACTTCATACTTCTCCTTTTTAAATTCATAGCAGGTATTGTGGGAGGCAGTGCTGCCATGGTGGCAGATGCTGTACACTCTTTGTCTGACTTCATAACCGATGTTGTTGTGTTGCTCTTTGTACGCATATCGGGCAAGCCGTGTGACGAAAATCACGACTATGGACATGGAAAATACGAAACTCTCGCATCTGTATTTATTGGTGTCATGCTCTTTTGTGTAGGCGTAGGCATACTTTGGTCGGGCGCAAGCAAAATTATTGCCGTATGTCAGGGCGAAATACTCAGCCAACCAGGTACTATAGCCTTAGTAGCAGCAATTGTTTCAATCGTTTCGAAAGAGCTAATCTATCAATGGACGGTACGCGTAGGACGTCGTGTACAGTCTTCTGCTGTAATTGCAAATGCTTGGCATCATCGCAGCGATGCCCTATCAAGTATAGGCACAGCCATAGGTATTGGGGGTGCAATATTGTTAGGTCCTTCATGGCGTGTGCTCGATCCTATTGCTGCCGTAATTGTCAGTATCTTCATCATCAAGGTATCTGTGCAACTCTTTATTCCAGGCATTCAAGAACTGCTTGAAAAATCATTACCTGAGGACGAAGAGAATCTCATCAAAGACATTATTCTCGAAGAACCAGGAGTTACCGACCCTCACAACTTGCGTACACGTCGCATTGGCACGAATCGTGCCATTGATGTACATTTTCGCATGGACCCTGACACTCCTTTACGTATGGCACATCTTGCCACACGTCACATCGAAATTAAGCTACGTGCTCACTTTGGTCCACAAACCTTTATCAATACGCATGTGGAACCTACAAAATAACATAAGGGTGGTTCTAAAAATTCTGATTTTAAAACCAATTTGGGATTTAGGAAAAAAACAGTTCGTCTTTTTTCTAAATCCCAAATTTGTTATTACAAGCTATTATGCTTCAAAAAATCAACAATACCAGCGGGTGGACGCTTGTTGAGTAATTCATGCTTCATCCAATCCATATAGGGAGCTACATGTTCAAAGAATTGATGATAACCTTTACACAAATAGTTTAAACCTGGCTCTCCCTCGGCAGTATGGGCAAAACGATTTTTAGGACATTCACCATTACAAGCAAACAAATAGTTGCACTCACGACACTGACGAGGCAAGGCTTTGCGCTTGGCTTGCCCAAAAGCTTTTTGACGAGGCGAATACATCATGTCGATGAGGGATGAGGTGCGAATGTTACCCAACTTATATTCAGGGAATACAAAGTGGTCGCACGAGAACACATCCCCATTCCATTCTATTACCCCTGCATGCCCACATGTGGGTGCTAAAGTGCAAATGCCTGGTTGCTGCCCCATCCAGTTAGCAAGGGTGGAGTCGAATATTTGAATAAAATAATCACCTACATCATTATGTACCCATTCATCGAAAATGGTACAAAGAAAATTGCCCCACTGCTCAGGCGTAACACTAAATTCCATCATGCCTCCCGTTCCTTCTTCGTTAACCGATGCCAACGTACGACCATCTTCGTGACGCTGCAAACGTTCAACAATCGGTGTAAACTGGATGTAATGACAACCAATTTCTTTAAAGAAGTGGTAAAAATCCAACGGATAGTCTGCATTAAAATCGTTAACCACAGCCAATGCGTTCCATTCCACCCCATGTTTGTTAAGCAAACGAATGCCACGCATCACTTGTTGAAACGAGGGTCTACCTCCCTTATTCCGTCGATATTCATCGTGAAACTCTTGAGGTCCATCGATGCTTACACCTACCAACCAGTTTTCGCGACGAAAGAACTCACACCACTCATCGGTGAGCAATGTACCATTGGTTTGAATACAGTTATCAATGGTGTGACCATTGGCATGCTTTTTTTGCAATTCCACCACACGCTTATAAAAAGACAGCGGACGCATCAACGTTTCACCACCATGCCATGTAAACAACACCTGTGGCATAGTTTGCGCTGCAATATAGTCGTGAATAAACTTTTCGAGCAATTCGTCGCTCATAACCTCTTGCGGAGAGTCGGCATAAAGTTTAGCCTTTTCAAGGTAATAACAATACTTGCATGCCAAATTACAACGTGAACCTGCTGGCTTTACAAGCAAATAGAGCGGTGACGAGAAAGGAGATATATCCATTTTTTTCTGAGAAAGATAGGTGTTAATGTAAGTATCGGAATGGTTTGAAACAATAGTGCATTTCAAGCCCTAAGCCCATAATGCCCACAAATTTAGCATTAAAACTTGAAATGTGGTGAATGCAAAAACCACATATTTACACCCCATCCTGTGTCCGAGCCAATATAATTCGTAATTTTGTGGGCGTAAAACATTTAAAATCACTATGCGACTGATAAAAATGACGGGGGGATTGGGCAACCAAATGTTCATCTACGCCTTATATATAAGTATGAAGCAGCGTGGCCTCAACGCTTGTATCGACCTTTCGGATATGATGCACTACCACGTGCACCATGGCTACGAGATGCACCGCGTGTTTGGTTTGCCACGCACAGAGTTGATATTAAATCAAGGATTCAAAAAGGTAATAGAATTTCTTTTCTTCAAAACCATCCTCGAACGCAAACAGGGAGGACGCCTTGAACCTTTTTTTGGCAAACACCATTGGCCTTTAATCTATTATAAAGGCTTCTACCAAAACGAACGCTACTTTGCCGATTGCAAAGACGAAGTGCGCCGTCTTTTCACCTTTAACATGGCAGAGGCTAACGAACTGTCTGTGCAAATGGCTGCTCAAATTGAGTATGAGCCTTGCGCGGTTTCGCTCCATGTGCGCCGTGGCGATTACCTTTTGCCCAAACATTTCAAAAACTCTGGTTGTGTATGCACACGCAACTATTATCGTCGTGCTGTGGCTGAAGTTCTTAAACGCATGCCCAATGCCCGCTTCTATGTATTTTCAGACGGAATGGATTGGGTAAAAGAAAACCTTGACCTACCTGCTAACACGGTTTATGTTACCCACAACACAGGGGCAGACAGTTGGCAAGACATGATGCTAATGTCTCACTGCCGACACAACGTAATTTGCAACTCCACCTTTAGTTGGTGGGGTGCATGGCTCAATGTACATAGTGATAAACAAGTATTCTGCCCCGACCATTGGACAGCTAACGACCCTGCATCTGTGGTTGTGCCTAAGGAGTGGGTGCAAATAAGTGTGAAGTAAGGAAGTCGTCTAAACTTTTCTGACGAAGATTAGATTTAAACTTTTATCTCTTCTAA
>UQPD01000144.1 GCA_900542795.1 uncultured Prevotella sp.
ATATCTCATCTATTCTATGGCAATTTATGACCTTTAACCATGTGTTGCTTTATAAAAGGGACACAAAAAAGTACCAAGTTATTTTTTACCATCACTTAATCGGTAAAAAGGAAGAAAGGTAAAAATGCCGTTAGTAATAAAAACTTGAAAAAAGCACACAGAAAGACAGCTTTTGGTAAAAAGCATAACAATCAAACGCAATCAAACGCAATTTTGCTTCAAAAAAAAATCACAAACTTTGCTTTGCTCACTTAGCAGAAAAAACTAAATTTGCTGCGCCTTCACTTGTACCCACGTAGACAACAGAGGCAAAACTACTCCCAATAGCAAACATTATAATACCAACTATAAACAAAAAATATGAGTCTGAAAATTGTTGTGCTTGCAAAGCAAGTACCCGATACCCGCAATGTGGGTAAAGATGCGATGACTCCTGAGGGCACCGTAAACCGTGCCGCTCTGCCTGCCATCTTCAATCCTGAAGACTTGAACGCACTTGAACAAGCATTGCGCCTGAAAGAGCAGAATCCTGGCTCTACCGTTCATATCCTCACAATGGGTCCTCCCCGTGCTACCGAAGTTATTCGCGAAGGTCTTTATCGCGGTGCTGATGGTGGTTATTTGCTTACCGACCGTGCCTTTGCGGGTGCCGATACCTTGGCAACAAGCTACGCTTTGGCACAAGCTATCAAAAAGATTGGTGTACCCGACATCGTGTTGGGTGGACGTCAAGCCATTGATGGCGATACGGCACAGGTAGGCCCGCAAGTGGCTCAAAAGCTCGACCTTAACCAGGTTACCTACGTTACAAGTGTAGATGAGGTGAAGGATGGTAAAGTGGTTGTTACACGCCACATTGATGGTGGTATTGAACGTGTTGAAGCTCCCATGCCCATTTTGCTTACCGTGAATGGCAATGCCGCTCCTTGTCGTCCGCGCAATGCCAAATTGGTGATGAAATACAAGCGTGCCTCTGCTCCCATGGAACGCCCTGCTGAGGGTTTGGCTTATGCTGAGGAATACGACAAGAAGCCCTACCTCACCATTGCACAATGGAGCGTGGCTGACGTTGACGGCGATTTAAACCAATGTGGCTTGGCTGGCTCACCTACCAAGGTAAAGGCTGTGCAAAACATTGTGTTTAAAGCCAAAGAGAGCAAACGCCTTACCGGTGCCGACACCGATGTGGAGGGTTTGATTAAAGATTTGTTAGACAGCCACACAATTGGTTAATAGACGAACGTGTTGAGAGTTTTTTGCGAATGCTCTTTTTTGTAATGAGATTGCCTAAAAGAGAAAATTACATACGCATTTTAAGAAAAAAGTCTGCAACACATCGTCTCATTAAAATATTAGCAAAAACATCGCTATGAACAACGTATTTGTATATTGCGAAATAGATAAGACCCAGGTTGAGGAGGTTTCTTACGAACTCCTTACCAAAGGTCGCAAACTCGCCAACCAACTTGGCGTAGCGCTCGAAGCCATTGTGGCAGGATCGGGCATTAAGGGCAAGGTTGAAAAGGAAATTCTCTCTTATGGTGTCGACAAACTTCATGTGTTCGATGCTGAGGGTCTCTTCCCCTACACTTCTAAGCCTCACACTAGCATTCTTGTTAACTTGTTTAAACAAGAGCAACCGCAAATTTGCTTAATGGGTGCTACCGTTATTGGTCGCGACTTAGGACCACGTGTGTCTTCTTCGCTCACCAGCGGACTGACTGCCGACTGCACAGCACTCGAAATTGGTGACTTTGACGATAAGAAGAACAAAAAGCACTACGATAATTTGCTCTATCAAATTCGTCCTGCATTTGGCGGTAACATTGTTGCCACGATTGTCAATCCCGACCATCGTCCCCAAATGGCTACAGTGCGCTCAGGCGTTATGAAGGCTGAGAAGGTTGACGACAACTACCAGGGTGAAGTGGTATATGAAGATGTAGCTAAGTTTGTGCCTGAAACTGACTATGTTGTTAAGGTGCTTGAACGTCACGTTGAAAAAGCGCAGAATAACTTGAAGGGTGCTCCTATCGTTGTGGCTGGTGGCTACGGCGTAGGTAGTAAGGAAGGCTTTGACTTGCTTCGCAAATTGGCTGAAGAACTTCATGGTGAAGTGGGTGCCAGCCGTGCGGCTGTTGATGCTGGTTTCTGCGAACACGACTTGCAGATTGGTCAAACGGGTGTTACGGTTCGTCCCAAAGTATATATTGCCTGTGGCATCAGCGGTGCCATTCAGCACGTTGCGGGTATGAAGGAGAGTGGCATCATCATCTCTATCAACACCGACCCCGAAGCTCCCATCAACCAAATTGCCGACTACATTATCACTGGTTCAGTGGAAGAGGTGGTTCCCAAGATGATTAAGTATTACAAAGCAAATAGCAAGTAAACAATGGCAAACAATTATACTGACCACGCAGAATTACGCTTCGAGCTGAACCATCCGCTCATGAAGCACATCGTGGAACTAAAAGAGCGCAACTTCCGCGACAAAGACGAATTTGACTATGCACCACTCGACTTTGAGGATGCTATGGACAACTACGACCGTGTGCTCGACATCACTGGCGAATTGGCTGGAACTACGATTGCCGACAATGCTGAGGGTGTAGACCTTGAAGGACCACACCATGAGGGCGACCGCGTGTATTATGCAAGCGGCACAGCCGAAAATCTTGACGCAATGGTTAAGGCTGGTTTGAATGGCATGACTATGCCACGCAAATATGGCGGTCTGAACTTCCCCATCACTCCCTACACCATGTGTGCCGAATTGGTAGCTGCAAGCGATGCTGGCTTTGGCAACATTTGGAGTTTGCAGGACTGCATTGAAACGCTTTATGAATTTGGCAACGAAGATCAGCATAGCCGTTTCATCCCTCGCATTTGCGCTGGCGAAACCATGTCGATGGACTTAACTGAACCCGATGCAGGTTCTGACTTGCAGCACGTAATGCTCAAGGCTACTTACAGCGAAGAAGAGGGTTGCTGGCTTCTGAATGGTGTAAAGCGTTTTATCACCAATGGTGATGCCGACCTCCATTTAGTGTTGGCTCGCTCTGAAGAAGGCACAACGGATGGTCGTGGCTTGTCGATGTTTATCTACGACAAGAACCAAGGGGGTGTAAATGTGCGCCGCATCGAAAACAAGTTGGGCATACACGGCAGTCCCACATGCGAACTCGTTTATAAGAACGCGCATGCCGAACTCTGTGGCGACCGCAAGTTAGGTCTTATTAAATATGTAATGGCACTGATGAACGGTGCCCGTTTGGGCATTGCCGCACAAAGTGTTGGTATCTCACAAGCTGCCTACAACGAGGCATTGGCTTATGCACGCGACCGTGAACAGTTTGGCAAAGCCATTATCAATTTCCCTGCTGTTTACGATATGCTTTCATTGATGAAGGCTAAACTTGATGCAGGACGTGCCTTGCTCTACCAGTGCTCACGCTACGTAGATATCTATAAAGCGCTCGACGACATTGCACGCGAACGCAAACTGGAACCCGAGGAACGCAAAGAGCAGAAGAAGTATGCTAAATTGGCAGACTCTCTCACACCGCTTGCCAAGGGTATGAACTCTGAATATTGCAACCAAAACGCATACGATGGTTTGCAAATTCATGGTGGTTCGGGCTTCATGATGGAATATCCCATCCAACGCTACTATCGCGATGCACGCATCACCTCTATCTACGAAGGTACCACCCAGTTGCAAGTTGTAGCAGCCATTCGTTACGTTACCAATGGTTCGTACTTAGCACAGATGCGCGAGTTTGAGGAGGCTGTGGTTAGCGATGAACTCCAATCAATCCAAGCACGCGCCAAGGCTATGGCTGATAAGTTTGAAGAGGCAACAAACCGTGTAAAGGAAGCTGCCGACCCTGCATTCCACGATCTTTGCGCACGCCACCTCGTGGAAATGGCTGCCAGCATAATTATGCTTCACTTGTTGCTGCACAATGCAAACGAAAATGCCGAACTCTTTGGAAAGAGTGTTCGTGTGTATGCCAACTTTGTGGAAGCTGAAATTGCCAAGCACCACACCTTCGTAATGAATCTCTCACCCGAAGATGTTGCTACTTACGTTCAGGCATAACACGCTCCTAACCCTAGGGTGGTTCTAATAATTCTGATAAGTTGATTTGTGCCCTATCGTGTGTGTATTTTTTCAAGAATATGGGCTGCGGTTCGGCTAAGATTGCAAGCAAGCTTGCATCTTAGCACTCACCTTGCACCATATTTGGGGGTTAATGAACGAAGGAGCATAGCGGGCTATGTGACTGAGCGAACTGACCCCAAGACACATGCGAGAGGGTGCAAAGCAACTATCAGAATTTTTGAATTTTAAAATCAGAATTTTTAGAACCACCCTTAAGTCGTTTGAGTTGAAACTTTATTTTCTTTTCTATCTGTCTTTTTGCCGAAGCCAATCCTGGCGAAAGGGCTTCCTGTGCCAACATTTCTAAAGCCGTTTGCAACTCTGCCAACAACTCCGCATAAAAGCGCATTTGCTCATAAGCTAATTTGAGGCAATAAACACGAACGGCATAGGGTTGTGAACAAGCTGTTATGTTGTTAACACAATAATCTAAAAAATCGGCACGAAGTTTTTCTTCTTCAAAAGGTTGACGCAGTAACAAGGAAAGTATCAACCTACGTTTAGTTACATCTGCCTCTTTCATTACACGGTTTATTAAATCGTCTTGATAACGATAAAGCCATGCGTTATTCAAATCATCGAAGTGCGTAAATATCCATAAAGCATTCACACTTACCCTTGGGCTTGCATCAAAGGTTAAGGCATACAACGCCTCTTTGTCCGCATCACTTTCATAACTACTCGTAATATCTTGAACCTCGTGCAATGACAACCGATGTAATAGTTTCTCCTTAAAATTCATTTTCAGAAGAATTGCTAAGTTCAAGGCACTCTTACCACATCTACCACATGGCTACCCGCCCCAATAAGGTCGCGTCGCTCAGAAATGCTTTTTTGATAAGCTATGAAATGTGCAAAGGTTTCGTCGCTCATTCGGTTTAATCTTGTACGCATATAATCGGATGCACCATCTGGCGAAAAAATTGTAACACGTTCTAACCCCGCCTTTTTGTTCAAGCGGTCAATATCCTCCACGCGCACATAATCATACAATTCACCCTCCTGTGTTTGAATATGGAAGTTTTGATCTACCACACCACGTGCCAAGAAATCGCCAATTCGTTCCTCGTCAAAACAATAAGAAAGAATGCTGTATTCGTTCATCAAGTAAGCCACAAAAATCAGACCTCCCGATTTTGTAACACGTTTAGCCTCGTTCAAAGCTTTGAGTTTCTCCTCATCGCCTATCAAGTGATAAAGCGGTCCGAGCAATAGCGTTACATCCGACAACCCTGTAGGCAAAAATGCCATGTTTCGTGCATCTCCTTGCACCACATCGGCAGTAGGCTCACGTTTCAAAAAAACTTCAATATTTCTGCGCACTAACTCCACAGCTTTTACTTTATAGCCTTCTGCCATAAGTGCTGAAGTATATCGTCCTGTTCCTGCTCCTATATCCAATAAAAAATTATCGGGTTTTAAAAAGCGACGTAAATGGTGCATTGTGGTTTCAAATTCCACTATGCCATGCCTACGCAACAAGCGCAAGTCTTCAGGATGTTTGTTGTAATGTTTTTCTATGTTCGATAATGCCATATATTTTTTCTAAACGTTATTAGCAGGTGTTCAAAATGCACATTGGGTTGTTGTGCGTGTTGGTCAGATACACGTTGCCAAGGGTTTCCTTGCATGCTGTGATTTTCATGTTCAAAGTCCAATTATAGACAAAGCGACAGCAGCCCAAAGTCTTTGCAATCAAGACCTTCTGCTCATCTGTCGGATATATTCTATATTTGTAGGCTCGTAACATATATGCAAAGTTAATTATTAAAAATCAGAAAACATCATGATTCAGAAAGAAGTTTCATGCACAAACCTCACCCCATTCGGTAGGGTGTTCAAAATACGCCATTTTTTTCTGCGTGATATTTGAATGAATATCAAGAAGTCTTACGCGCCAGCCTCACCCCGTTAGGTAGGGTGTTCAAAATCCATAAAAAAAATCTGCACGAAA
>UQPD01000145.1 GCA_900542795.1 uncultured Prevotella sp.
CACGCGTAAGATCGTCGGCAGCGTCAGATGTGTATAAGAGACAGGATTATAGGAATAGCCGGAGGTACAGGCTCGGGCAAGACAACAGTAGTAAAAAAAATAGTTGAAACATTGCCCGTAAATACGGTAGCAGTGATTCCACAAGACTCGTATTACAATGCACAATGGGATGTGCCTGAGGAGTTGCGAAAGAAGACAAACTTTGACCATCCTGATGCTTTTGAATGGCCCTTGTTAGCTCATCAAATTGAAGAATTGCGTAAAGGCAATGCCATAGAACAACCCACTTATTCGTACATCACTTGCACTCGTCAACAAGAGACCGTGCATGTTGAGCCACACGATGTGATTATTGTAGAGGGCATCATGGCACTTTACGACAAAAGGTTGCGCGAACTCATGGATCTAAAGATATTTGTGGATGCAGAGCCTGATGAACGTTTGCTACGTGTGATAGAACGCGACATTGCAGAGCGCGGTCATTCGCTCGAAATGCTCATCGATAAATATCGCAACGTGCTCAAGCCCATGCACGATGAGTTTATTGAGCCTACTAAGCAGTATGCCGATATTATCATTCCCAATGGGGGTGAAAATGCGCGTGCGGTAAGCATGATGCAGATGTACATCCTTTCGGCACTGATTAGACGGTAAAAACGCTCTGAATGCAGAATTATTATCCTCCCCCAAAATAGAACGTAAAATGAAAAAAATAACATTGTTGCTTTTTGCCTTGGTTTGCGCAATGACAGCTTGGGCAAGCGAGATTGACACGACGGCGGTTGATGCCATTTATAAAGAGTTATTGGCAAATCCGAAAGTTACGAAAACCCCTGTGCGCTACACAGGCGAATGGGAACGAAGCGTAAGAGGTTTTTCTTGGAGACAAGGCGAGGGCCGTGGTTGGACCGTGGGCACACGTTTGGCACTGAGAAAGGCAAATAGAGCCGATTTAGAACGCTACTTAAAGGTGTTTTACGACTATAAGCCTTATACGCACGTTATTCTAAAAAGTGATCGTGCGGATATGGGGTTAGAATATTGCAAGACGTTCTACGGATTGAGATGGGAAGATGGTACGCTTTATTTTTTGAAGGCTAAAAAGCTTGAAGACGAATTTTGTGTGCCTATAGACTGGCATCTTATAAGTTATTACAAAGGGGTGACACATCGTCCCGATAATTGGGGTAGCATTGATGCGCCAACACGCAGATTATTGGGCTTGAGCCATTTGTGGAGCAGTGTGAAGCAAAACTTTGTGTTCATGGATCGTGTGGCAGTGAATTGGGACAGCTTGTATGTAGCCATGATTCCACAAATAAAGGCAACGACGGTCGATGGCGAAGCAGTGCGCTTGTTGCAGCGCATGGCAGCAACGCTTAACGATGGACACACCTATGTGTATAGCTACTATCCGCAAGATATAAAAAACATGCCTTTTGCCACACGTTGGGTAGACGGAAAAGTGTATGTCGACAAGGTGTATAGTTCTGACTTTGTGAAGCAAGGCATGCACCGTGGACAAGAGTTGGTAAGCATTGATGGCGAGGACGTGCAGGCTTATGCACAGCGCGAAGTGATGCCTTATATTTCGGCTTCGACAGAACAATGGCGTTTGCACGAAACCTACGACGGCATGGAGCTGACAAAATGTTTCGGCACAAAGCCCATGACCGTAGAGCTGCGCGATGGCAAGAAAACGTTGCATATCACCTATGATTTTAAGGGTAACAACTTCGACTTGTATAATAGCCAACAACCCGAGCTAATGACGTATAAAGAGTTAGAAAACGGCATTGGCTATATGAAAATATCCAACTTCATGGACGGACGTTTGACTAAAGAGTTCGATAAGGTTTATCCTGAAATATTGAAAACACGTGCACTAATTATAGACATTCGTAGCAATCATGGTGGAAGCTCTGTCAACGCAGATTACATTGCTAAGCATTTTTATGCCGACAGTTTGCTGACAGGTGCTTGGGAGAGTCGTCAATATATTCCAGCCTTTGCCTCGTGGAGTTATCCCGAAAAGGTGTATCATGCCGAGGGTAGCGTGTGGCGACATGGTGAGGCTGACACGTTTAAACTCTATCTCAAGCCCGTGGTATTGTTGGTAGATCGTGGCACATTCTCGGCTGCCGAGGACTTTATATCTGTGATGCGTGCCACTAGAAATTGCACCTTGGTGGGCGAGAGCACAGGAGGTAGTACAGGCAATGGCGTATTGGTATCGATAATACCCGGTGTTTGTGCCGCCAATATTTGCTCAAAACACGATTATGCAGCCGATGGCACAGAATTTGTGGGCAAGGGCTTTGCACCCGATGTGCACGTAACCGAAACTTACAACAGTTATTTTAAGGCAAAGCGCGACAATGCGTTGACGAAAGCTGTGCAATGGCTGAAGAAAAAGTTTTGATGTGTAATTGCCGTGCGGTGAAGTGCCGTTATGGTTTATAACAAAAAAGAGGTAAGAAACGTGCTGTGCATGTGCAAATATTGTAACATACACACAACCATCCCTTACCTCTTTTGCTTTTCAAAAAATTTACATTCGTTTTTGCACACTGCGCATATCTTTATCCCCTCTATAACATGCCTCACGACCCCTAAAATGAAATATTTTTGGTTGTTTGTTTTGCCCATCTCTAAAGCGTAGTTATCTTTGCACCACAAAACATAGGTACCTTTACGATATGATCAACAGAGAACTGATTAGGCTGAAAGTGGTTCAGCTTGTATACTCGTATTACCAGAACGAAGGCAAAACGCTGGAAGTTGCTGAAAAGGAACTTGCATTTTCGCTTGAAAAGGCTTACGACCTCTACCAATATCTACTTACGTTGTTGGTAGAAATTAAGAAAGTAGGCGAGCGAAAAGAAGCAGTCCGTTTGGCACGTGAAAAGCGTACTGGCAATGTCGTAGGCGGAGTGTCGCCCGATAGCCAGTTGGCGCACAACAAGTTCCTTTGTCAGTTGGCAGAGAACAAGGCGCTGATTGATTTTCTGGAAAACAGCAAGGGGCAGTGGCCCGAAGAAGACGCTATTGTAAAGAAGCTCTACACCCAATTTGTTGAAAGCGACATCTACCAGCTTTACATTACAATGGAAGACTTCTCCTACGAAGCCGACCGCGAGGTAGTGCGCAAACTCTACAAAACCTTTGTGTGCAACAACGATGCTATCGACGCAATGCTCGAGGAACACTCGCTCTATTGGAACGATGATAAGCAGGTGGTAGACTCTTTTGTGATGAAGACCATCAAGCGATTCACCGAAAAGAGCACTCCCGAACAAGAGCTCTTACCCGTTTATGCTGCCGATGAAGACCGACTTTTTGCCGGACGACTTTTTGCAGCTTCCTTAGAACGTGGTGCTGAGTTGCGCGAGTTGATTCGTGCCAACACAAAGAATTGGGAATTTAGCCGATTGGCTTTCATGGATGTAATTATCATGCAGATTGCTTTGGCTGAAATTCTTACTTTCGACTCAATTCCCCTTAATGTCTCGTTCAACGAATACCTCGATATTGCTAAGGTTTATAGCACCCCACGCAGTTCGTCGTATATCAATGGTATGCTCGATGGCATTGTTAAAAAACTCTCGGAAGAAGGACGCATCTCAAAGGTGCGCATCAAGAAGTCTGCTGTCAACGCAACGGCTCCTACAACTCCTTCAACCTCAACTAACAAGGATTAATCCCCCAAAAACTATTTTATAAAAAATGAACACAATTCTTTTACAAGCTGCTCAGCAAGGCGGTGGTAGCATGTCAATGATTATCATGATGGTGGTGCTCTTCGGCATCCTTTATTTCTTCATGATTCGTCCTCAGAACAAGAAGCAGAAGGAAATTCAGAAGTTCCGCGATGCACTCACTGTAGGGCAGGACGTTGTTACCATTGGTGGTATTCATGGCACCATCAAGAGCATCAATGCTGAAGAAGGCACTGTAACACTTGAAGTGGCTACGGGTGTAAAAATCGTTTTCGCTAAGGAAGCTATCAATCCCACAGCAACAGCAGCTAAAAAGTAAGATAACCTCTTCTGTTGAAGAGGTAGCGTAATCTTTGCGCTTAAAAATAACACAAAGGCTTCGTCCCACCGACCGCCCTGAGCGGACAGACCGTTGGGCGGAGCCTTTTGTGTTTTAAAGACATTATATCCCCTTAAAAACTTCCCTATGGCAGCCGAAATAAAGTCGCAGCATGAGCGTCGCCCATGGATAAAGCCACCGCGTTGGATGAAGCGAAAATGGCTTTCGTGGTTATGGAACCGCCAAACATTCATTTTCCTCTTCTTCCTGGTGCTCAGCACCACCTTCTGGGTGTTGCAAGCGCTCAATGAAACTTATGAACAAGAGTTTGAAGTACGTATAGAAATGCGTAATGTGCCGAGCAATGTGGTTATTACAACCGACTTGCCCGAGTATGTGCGTGTAACCCTACGCGACAAAGGGAGTGTGCTGCTTACTTATCGTTATACACGTCGCTTTAAGCCCGTGGTTGTAGACTTTAATACCTATTCAAACAACACCGGACATGTTTCGATTCAAGGCAGTGAACTAAGCAGACAAATTGTAACCCAATTACTTGCAAGCACACAAATGCTGAGTTTTAAGCCCGATGTGTTAGAGTTCTATTACAACTACGGACAATGCAAACGTGTGCCTGTTGTGGTGCAGGGTGACATTCGGGCAGGACGTCTTTATTCGCTTGCCAGCATAGGTTTAGCTTACGACTCAGTGACAGTTTATGCTGCCAAAGAACAACTCGATACCATCACTGCAGCCTATACGCGTACTTTAAACTTGCGTAATCTAACAGACACTACGCGCCTTAAAGTACCCTTTGCACAAGTGCGTGGTGCAAAGTTTGAACCTGCAGCTGTTGATTTAACCTTCTGCATCGATCGTATGGTAGAAAAAACCGTGCAAGTACCTGTGCAGCAAGTAAACTTCCCAGCTTCAAAGCAACTTCGCACTTTCCCCGCAACGGTAAATGTTACCTTCCAGGTGGGCATGGGCTTGTATCGCAGCATTACTAGTGAGAACTTTGTGCTTGTGGTGAACTATGAGGATTTGCTTAAAAATCGCACCAACCTGTGTCATCTCTCGCTCAAAACCATCCCTACGGGTGTGAGTCATGTGCGCATCCAACCCCAAGATGTAGAATATATTATTGAAGAAATAGCTGATGAAGACTCCGATAACGATTAGTCCGCAAGCGGGCACTTCAGATACTTTGATGCAGCGCATAGCCATTACGGGAGGTATAGGTAGTGGAAAAAGCTACATCTGTAAACAACTGCAGGCAGCAGGGCACCACATCTTTTATTGCGATGATGAGGCAAAACACATCATTCGCACACATCCCGATGTAATGCGTGAGCTACGTCAACTTGTGGGGGATGAGGTGTATGATGCCGAGGGCAAGTTGGTAAAGTCAGTGTTAGCAGCTTACCTTTGTCGGGGGGCTGCTTATTCACACCAAGTAGATGCCATTGTTCATCCTCGTGTAGCTGAGGCTTTTGTGCGCTTTTGTCAAGCGCATGGCATACGACCTACAGAAGAGTCGGTGGAAGCAAAGTCTACTGCAGCACAGCCTTGGGAGGAGAAAGTCATCGCGCTTAACAGTTTGCAGAGTTTGTCACCAGCCCACACCGTGTTTATGGAATGTGCTTTACTCTTTGAGTCAGGTTTTAATCGGTTAGTCGACCATACGGTGTTGGTGCATGTAAGTCATGCCACGCAGACAGCCCGACTCATGGCACGCGACCACATTAGTCAAGAAAAGGCACAAGCATGGATGAACTTGCAGTTGCCCGAAAAACGAAAGTTGCAATTAGCTGATGCGGTAATTATAAACGAGTAGGGTAGGAGGGAAGGTGCTTTAATTCGGTGTTCAAAATCCGTAATTTTTTCTGCATGATATTTGATAGTTTGTCAGGAAAATTCATGCACTAACCTCACCCTACCCGAAAGGGCTTATTTATGAATATTCAAAAAAAATAATTCATGAACATTTATGGCTCATTGATGGACATTTTTGACTAAAAA
>UQPD01000146.1 GCA_900542795.1 uncultured Prevotella sp.
CTCGTGGGCTCGGAGATGTGTATAAGAGACAGTTTTTAGAAATTCATAAATAGAATTTTTATCTTCCTTTTAGCGTCAGAAAAGTTTAGACGACTTCAATATAACAAACAAAACAATCATGGTATATAACTTGGATATGATTCGTGAGTTTTATGCGCACTATCAAGAGCGTGTAAATCAAGCCCGCAAAACTTTGGGACATCCTTTGACTTATGCAGAAAAGGTGCTTTGGGCACATGTTTCGGGAGCAATGCAACCAGCCTACAAACGAGGCGAGGATTATGCACAGTTCAATCCCGATCGTGTGTGCATGCAAGATGCTACAGCTCAAATGGCAATTCTTCAATTTATGAATGCGGGTAGAGATACCACAGCTGTTCCGAGTACCATTCATTGCGACCATCTGATTCAAGCCTATAAGGGCGCTAACGTAGATTTACCCGCGGCTTGTAAAACAAACGAAGAAGTCTACTCTTTCCTACATTCTGCGGCTCAACGTTTTGGCATGGGATTTTGGGGACCAGGTGCAGGCATTATTCATCAGGTAATGCTCGAAAATTATGCCTTCCCTGGAGGAATGATGGTAGGCACAGACTCTCATACACCTAATGCTGGCGGATTGGGTATGGCAGCCATTGGTGTGGGTGGAGCTGATGCAGTTGATGTGATGACTGCCACACCTTGGGAACTTAAAGTGCCTAAAATTATAGGTGTAAAACTCATAGGCAAACTCTCTGGTTGGACTTCTGCCAAAGACGTTATTCTATATTTGGCAGGTAAACTCACCACCAAAGGCGGAACCAACTCTATTATTGAATATTATGGTCCAGGTGCAGCTACGCTTCCAGCTACGGGTAAAGCCACCATTTGTAATATGGGAGCAGAGGTCGGTGCAACCACTTCCATGTTCCCCTTCGATGCACAAATGGCAGACTATTTGAAAGCCACAAACCGAAGCGAAGTTGCTGCGTTGGCAGAAGCGGTTAAAGCCGATCTTTGTGCCGATGCTGAGGTGTACAACAATCCCGAGGCATATTACGACCAATGCATTACCATCGATTTAGACAAACTGCAGCCTTATGTCAATGGTCCCTTCACACCCGATGCAGCTTGTCAGGTAAGTGAAATGGCAGCAAAGGTAGAACGCGACAATCTGCCCCCTAAAGTTGAAGTTTGTTTGATAGGTTCGTGCACCAACTCTTCTTATCAAGACATGGATCGTGCGGCTTCAGTGGTAAAGGCTATGCGTGCAGCAGGTCATGAAATGAAAGCGCAGCTGATTGTAAATCCTGGTTCCGAGTTAATTCGTGCCACGGCAGAGCGAAATGGCATTCTCAAAACACTTGAAGAGGCTGGCGCAGTAATCATGACCAATGCTTGCGGTCCTTGCATTGGACAATGGAAACGCATTACCGATGATGCCACACGTCGCAACAGCATTGTCACAAGCTTCAACCGTAACTTTGCCAAACGTGCAGATGGCAATCCCAATACGCATGCGTTTATCACCTCGCCCGAGGTTGCAGTGGGATATGCCTTTACAGGTACACTAACCGAGCATCCCTCATTCTCTCCACAGTGGGCAGGATGTGTGCCTCAAGGCGAAGCCCTCCCTTCAACAGGTAACTGCGAAAATGCACAAAGTGTGGTTGACGTAAAACCAGCATATATTATTGAACCTAATGGGGATGTAGAAATCAAAATCAATCCTACAAGCGAACGTTTGCAGCGCTTGCAACCATTTGCGCCCTGGGATGGTAAGGATTTTGATAATTTGCCGCTGCTTATTAAGGTAAAGGGCAAATGCACCACCGACCACATCTCAATGGCAGGTCCTTGGTTGCGTTTCCGCGGGCATTTGCAAAACATCTCACACAATATGCTCCTTGGAGCCATCAATGCCTTCACCGATAAAGCAGGATGTGTGGTTGATGCCACAACAGGAACTGAAACCGAAGTGTGGCAGGCTGCCGAGCATTATCGCGACCAAAAGGGAGGCAGTGTTGTGGTGGCTGAAGATAATTATGGCGAAGGTTCAAGTCGCGAACATGCAGCTATGGAACCGCGCTACTTAGGCGTAAAGGCTGTATTGGTAAAAAGTTTTGCCCGCATACACGAAACCAACTTAAAGAAACAAGGCGTGTTAGCACTCACCTTTGCTAATCCTAATGATTACAATAAGGTGCAAGCTAACGACAGCATCAGTGTACACTGTGCCAACATTCAGCCAGGTAGCGATATCGATGTAACGCTTACACATGCTGATGGTACCACCGATGTGATTAAAGCACACCACACCTATAATACATTGCAAATAGAATGGTTCAAGGCTGGTTCGGCTTTGGCTGTAAAACATTAAGAATTATGACTGACAATAAAATACAACTGCTCTCTAACGGTAAACTTCTTGTTCCCGACCACGTAGCCATTCCTTTTATTACAGGCGATGGTATTGGTGCTGAAATTATGCCTGCCATGCAGCAGGTGGTTGATGCTGCTGTAAAGGTTGCTTATAAAGGCAGCCGACAACTACTTTGGACTGAGGTTGCTGCAGGACAGCGTGCCTACGATACCTTAGGAACCTACTTGCCCGATGAAACACTCACCGCTTTTGCTGACTATCATGTGGGCATTAAAGGTCCGCTTACCACACCTGTGGGTGGTGGCATTCGTTCGCTCAATGTGGCTATGCGTCAAGGACTCGACCTTTATGTTTGCCTTCGTCCCGTACGTTGGTTTAAGGGAGTAGCCTCTCCTGTAAAGCATCCCGAACGTGTAAATATGGTGGTGTTCCGCGAAAACACTGAGGATATTTATGCGGGTATCGAATGGAAAGCTTGTTCGCGCGAGGCTCGTCAGTTCTATGAATTCTTGCACGATGAAATGGGTGTTGATAAAGTACGCTTCCCAGAAACTTCGGCATTTGGCGTTAAACCTGTTTCGGCTGAAGGTTCTAAGCGTTTGGTTAAGGCCGCTTGTCAGTATGCCGTAAACCAAGGTAGTCGTCATGTCACATTGGTACACAAAGGCAACATCATGAAGTTTACCGAGGGTGGTTTCAAAGCATGGGGCTATGAAATATGTGAGGATCTGTTTAAGGATGAAGTTCGCATGGACGACTGCATTTGCGATGCTTTCTTACAAAATGCCTTACTCAAGCCCGAGGCTTATGATGTCATTGCTACCATGAATTTGAATGGCGATTACATCTCAGATATGTTGGCTGCACAAGTAGGCGGCATAGGCATCTCTCCAGGTGCTAACATTAACTATGAGGCTGGTAGAGCTGTGTTCGAGGCAACACACGGAACAGCCCCCGACCTTGCTGGCACAAATCAAGCCAACCCTTGTTCACTTATTCTTTCTGCGGTAATGTTGCTTGAACATTTGCAATGGAATGAGGCTGCACAACTAATTACCCATGCGCTCGAATCGCTCTTCGAACAAGGTTATGCCACCAATGATTTGGCACGTTTTATGGAAAATGGTAAACCGCTCGGTACAAAAGAGTTTGCCAATGCGTTAGCGCAAGAGATAGGGTAGGAGGGTGTTACACACAAAAAAACTAAATTAACATGACAGTCAAGAAAGAATATCTCATCTATAAATTGTCCGACAATATGAAGAGTTGCGTCAGAATCGATGCCGACCTTTTTCGTAAGTTGGACGTGAAGCGCGGATTGCGTAACGAAGATGGTACGGGTGTACTCGTTGGACTTACTAATATAGGTAATGTAGTGGGTTATGAACGTACAGAGAATGGGTTAAGCCCCATTGAGGGTAAATTGTACTTTAGAGGTTACGAAATTTCAGACCTTGTTCATTCTGTGCTCAGTGAACAGCGTTTTGGTTTTGAAGAAGTAGCTTACCTTTTGCTTTCAGGACGTCTGCCCGATGCTGAAGAACTCGAGGAATTCCGCTGCCTGTTAGTAGACAACATGCCGTTGATGTCAAAGACCATGCTTAACATCGTTGAGCTTGAAGGAAACGACATCATGAACATACTTGCACGCAGTGTGCTCGAACTCTACACCTACGATGCAAATCCTGATGATATCTCGCGCGACAACCTTATGCGTCAAAGCATCGAACTCATTTCAAAGTTCCCCACCATCATTGCTTATGCTTATAATATGCTTCGTCACAAGGCATTAGGACGTTCGCTCCACATTCGTCATCCGCGTGAGGGCTATTCATTGGCAGAGAACTTTTTGTATATGCTATTGGGCACACATTACACACCACTTGATGCTCGCACGCTCGACCTCTTGCTCATTTTGCAAGCCGAGCATGGTGGTGGTAATAACTCAACCTTCACCGTGAGAGTAACTTCGTCAACCTGTACCGACACTTATTCTTCAATTGCTGCAGGTATTGGTTCGCTTAAGGGTCCAAAGCATGGAGGTGCTAACATTCGTGTTCACCACATGATTGAGCATCTCAAACAGCAAATTCGTCATTGGGACGATGAAGAGGAAATTAGCCATTACTTGCACAAAATGGTAAAGAAGGAGGCTTACGATGGTACAGGACTTATTTATGGCATAGGACATGCGGTTTACACGCTTTCCGATCCTCGTGCAGTTTTGCTCAAGGAAATGGCACGTCAGTTGGCAGAAGAAAAGGGTCGTATGGAAGAGTTCGAGTTTATGGAACGCATAGAGCGTTTGGCTGTTGAGGCTGTTTATGACATAAAGGGAACCTCTAAGAAACTTTGTGCCAATGTCGATTTCTATTCGGGTTTTGTATACGATTTGATAGGTCTTCCCATCGAAATATACACGCCTTTATTTGCCATGGCACGTATTGTGGGCTGGTGTGCACACCGCAACGAAGAGTTAGGTTTCATTGGACGTCGCATCATTCGTCCTGCTTATCGTTGTGTAGCTGATGTTCGCCAATATCCTCCTCTTAAGGATCGTTGAGTGAACACAGGCGTTTTCATAGGATACGCATAATGTTTTTATGTGTACAATTCATTTCTGGCAATTTATTGCCCTCAAAAGGTAAGTTAGCTAACATGTCCGAGTATGTTAACTTACTTTGCCAAGTAAGTTAACTTAAATGGCAAAGTAAGTCAACATACTTTTTTTCGACACTCTAGGCAGATTTTGTGGAGAATCCGCTAAAAACTTCCATACAATAGGTTCCCTTTCCTCTTTTTATCCCTTTCCATCCGAAAAGAAAGGAATCAGTCCAATCTGCAAATCCGTATTCAATATACATTTTTCGAGTCTAACATAACTCCCCCTCCCCCAAAAACTCTAACGTTTCCAGCACAAAAAACAATCCCAAAAGCATTTTTTATCCTCCTCTGTTTGTGTTTTTATAATAAGTGTTGTATTTTTGCAACAAAATTGAGAGAAAGTAACAAAAACATTCTATGAAGTAGTCTAAACTATGGAAACATTGTCATTGCATTCTTTTCCTATTTATTGGTTATAGCGCATTGTCCTGTTTGATTTCCTATGCACTTATTAAATTAAGGGTGTTGTTTAGATTCATTCTGAATAGTAAGAATACGCATATAAAGAATACGCATATAAAGAATACGCATATAATAAGCACATTTAAAATAACAGATATATCCATTTAGCAATGAAACAAACCTATATTAAGCCACAGGCTCAAGTAGTTTCCCTTTTTACAGAGGATAAACTTTTAGCTGGTTCAACCTCATTTGAGGTTAGTGCCAACAAAGAATCAGATGTAGTTCTGTCTGAAGAAAAGGGTTGGAGCAGCGAAAGCTGGAATACTGCAGACGAAGACTAATTACATTCTGTTAGCTTTCTACGCACGAACCACCTCTTTGGGGGAGATATAAGATAGCCAGGCATGTGTAGGGAACTTGTTCCTCTTTACATGCCTGGTTTTTATTTGCGGTAAAATTCAGTAAAGTTCTTCAGTAAAAGAATCCCTGTCGAGGTCGAGGGGTGCACATCCTTGCCAAACAACAAGCTGAGGCTCCGCATGTCCGGCTGCAAGGATTGTCAACGATTTTAGTGTGGCTTCAAC
>UQPD01000147.1 GCA_900542795.1 uncultured Prevotella sp.
ATTGATGATTCTATCATAAATCGTGCAGAAAAAATGCGAATTTTGAACACCCTACTTTATGGGCTTTTATTGATATCATCGGCTGCGGCTCAGCAATTCAAGCAAGCTTGATTACATTCGCCTTGCACGATGATTCAGCCCGCCCTAATAAATCAGGAACTCTAGTTTCCTATTACCTATTCCTTGATATCCATTAGTATGTAATACTTAATACTTATTACTTAATACTTAATACTTAAATGTGCTTCCCCCCAAAAACTCTCTGAGTAGTGAAGTGGGAGGCAGACCATGTGTAGAGATAGGTTTGAGATACGACAAGAATTTGCGCAAGCGGTATGCTTCAGAATATTCAGCAGCAGATTCGGGAACCTGTTCAAGCAAGGGCAAAGCCTGTTCGCGCAAGGCAGCCAGTTCAAAAAGCAACGCTGTGTTAACCATCTCGTCAGCTTCCTCTTGGAAAGGGAAAATCCAACGTTCCTCGCCACGACGCACCGAGGGCCATTGCTCAATCGTTTCTTGTGCCGAACGTCCGCGATATTTAAAGTCGCGTACAATGCGACGCAACAGTCGGTTATCGGTAGTAGGAATATAATTATGGTCGTCGAGCATAATAGTTGTCAATGCTGAGGCATAAATTTTAAACTTATGCTGTGCAGGAACACCTTCAGTGAGTCGAGGGTTAAGCGCATGAATACCTTCGAGCACCAAAATGTCGCGTTCGCCCAACTGATACTTATTACCACTCGGCACACTCTTCCCACTAACAAAGTCGTAGCGTGGTGTTTCAACCTCCTCACCCTGAATCAGCGCATTGATTTGTGAAGTCAGCAACGGAATGTTCATGGCGTCGATATGTTCAAAGTCATATTTACCCTCAGCATCGCGTGGTGTATTCACACGATTCACAAAATAATCGTCAGTTGAAATAGGCACAGGTTTCAGTCCACAAGCCATGAGTTGCACACTCAAGCGTTTGCTAAACGTAGTTTTTCCGCTCGACGAAGGACCTGCAATTAAAATAACCTTTAGTTTAGGATTTTCTGCAATGCGGTCTGCCAAACGCGAAATTTTTTTCTCTTGCAAAGCCTCGCTCAAGTTAATAAGGTCGTTAGTATGTCCGTTTTCGCAAGCCTTGTTAAACTCGCCCACCGTAGTCACACCCAATATCTCGTTCCAATGATGCTGTTCGCGGAACACCTCAAACATCTTAGGCTGATCCGTCAACGGACGCAGATGACTGGGATTTTCAGGGTCGGGAATACGCAGCAACAACCCGTCGCCATAGGGAATAAGGTCGAAAAGATAAATCTGCGACGTATTGATCAGTAGCGAACCATAAAAATAGTCCACCGTATTGTCTAATGTATAATACGTGGTATAAAGGCGTCCCAATCCCTCCAACAACTTTGCTTTACTTTCCAAACCATTTTGTCTGAAAAGAGCCACTGCCTCTTCCGTAGGACAAGTAATGCGGTGGAAGGGCATTTTTTCCTTCACTATTTGTTGCATCCGCTCCTTCAAGTCCTCCACAACCTTAGGTGTAACCTCGCCTAACCCCGTGTTGAGTTTGCAATAATAACCATTCGACACAGGTGTGTCAATGCGCAGTCGGGCAGTTTCGCCATAGAGGTCGCGCACAGCCTTATAGAGCATAAAAAAGAGCGAGCGTGTGTAAGTGCGCAATCCCGATTGTGAAGTAATGTCCAAAAACTCCACATCTTTATCGTTGAAGAACATAAAGTGCAGTCCTTCCACCTTATTATTCACCTTAGCACTTGTAGCGCCATAGGGCATGTTGAGGTCGAGCATTTCGTAAACCTCCTCCAACGTAAAGCCAATAGGCACCTTGTGCGAGCGTCCCGTATTTTTACAACGTATTGTGATATTCTTTCCCATGATAGATTCTATTTATAGGAGTCCAAAAAATTGCTTCCAAATATACGTTTTTATGCACATCCATAGGCTCAAAAAGGTGTGAATTTTGTGTAAACAAGTGCATTTATGACCATAAATGCCGCAAAATCAGCTATTTAGCAAAATTTTTTGGATTATAAATTTGCGGTTTATAATGAAGTTTGTAACTTTGCAACCGCTTTGGGTAATTTTTGAATGCGCCCGAGGCATTTTACTCATTTATATTTTTAATTCATACACAATGTACTTAGATTCTGAAAAGAAGAAAGAGATCTTTGGCACGTACGGACAGTCTAATTCGGATACTGGTTCAGCAGAAAGCCAGGTAGCCTTGTTTTCTTACCGTATTGCCCACTTGACGGAGCACATGAAGCAGAACCGTAAAGATCATACGACTGAACGCTCACTCGTTAAGATGGTAGGTAAGCGCCGTGCGCTCCTCAACTACCTCAAGCGCAAGGACATCGAGCGTTATCGTGCTATCGTTAAGAAGCTCGGTTTGCGTAAGTAATCCAAGTTCTCTCTTCGGAAAGCAAAAACATCCCGCATCAGCATTTGGTTGGTGCGGGATTTTTGTGTTTTGCTAACTATGAGTTGTTCTTTTAGGCTATTATATAGAGGATAATAGACGAAATACTTTGTCTATATATTTTACCTGTTTTATGAAGAGAGTGTTAGTAAACATTGGTTTTTTGGATTTTATAAGGAGAAAAAAGCGAAGTCGTAATTGAGATGAAATAAACAAACTTTGAGTTGGTCGAATTTATTTTAGTGGTACAAACCATAGATTTGCTATTCTATGCTATTTGTTAGAGAATAGTTGCAAAGAAAAGTTTAAAATACAATTTCTTTGAACAGATAAAAGAACGATTCAAACTTATTTTTTAGCTCTTTTGTCATGAAAATGTCAAATAAATTGCAATCTTAACATTTATTATTACCCCCCCCGATTTTATTTTGCAAAAATTGAGTACTTTTGCAGCTGGTAATATGCTTGTGTGTCAATACATTCGGCTTACCCTTACCTCAAGAAAAACTGAAAAAACAAACACATTAAAAAACAAAACAAAATGAGAAAAGTATTTACTCTTTTTTGTGTGCTGATGGCTGCATTCTTTTCTATAGGTGTGGCTAATGCGCAATCTTTGGTGGCGTTACAAACTTCACCAAAGCCAACAGGTGATACGTTTGATGCTAACACCCATTGGTTTATCATGACGTTAAAAGGTAGGTTCATCACAACAACCGTCCATGATGAAAGTGGCAATTTTAAGGTGTCAAGTACAAATGTTGCTGATATCAGTACGGATGCTGCATGGTGGTGTGTTGTAGGAGATGAAACTAAAGGCTACACCTTCTACAATAAAGCTGCTGGTACAAAAAAAGTTTTAGGTCTCCAAAATCTTACAGGTAATGGTGATGACTTAAAAACTTATGGTGCATCACGTGCTCAAATGTATGATGCTACTACCACAAACTCTACAGATTTGAACCAAGTTGGTATCACTTTTGATTTTAAAACAAAGTCTACCGACACTGAAACATGCTATTATGTTTGTTTGAAGGGTACAGATCGTTACCTTAACGAACGTGGAAGTTATTTAGCCTATTGGGATAATTCTGAAGGTTTAGGTGATGGTGGATCGCGAGTTAAACTCTATAATGCAAGTACTTATTGGTACGATCGTTATTCTTTAAGTTCTTACCAAACACTTGCTACTAATGCGCGTAATAATGTAGGAACAACAGCCTTTACTTATCCCGAAAGTGCTGTGAAAACTTTCGAGAATCTTGTAAATGAAAAATTGAGTAACGGTTCTACAAACATTACTTATGAGGATGCTGTTCAATTGGATGCAGCCAAAACAACTTTGCGCAAGAGTATTAATGGCCCAAAGATTGGTACTATCTACAAAATGAAGTGTACTTATAATGGTAAGTTTATCCATGCTCCTCTAAACTGGGATGCAAATCAATCACTTCCGTTAAATACTACAGAAGATAAAGGTATTGGTTGGGTCTTTGAAAATGGAACAACAACAGGTACATTTAAAATTAAGAGTGCAGATACAGGTTTGTATATAGCAGGAACTAGTAGTTATACTACTTCAATTTCAAGTGCTACGGAATATTATGTATATGGTAGTCCTTCTGTTGACGCAAATGTTATTATAGGTACGGGAGATGATCTTTATGCAAATAAGTGGTTTCATGGAAATACTACAACATTGGTTCCATGGCAATCTTTTGCAGGTTCTAATTTCTGGCAATGCATAGAAGTGAGTGATGAAGATTTTAAAGCTCTTACAGATGCGCATATTACCAATATTAATTTATTACCTGGCGTTAGTGAAAATGAATCAGTTAATGCAGCTCTGACTACTTACAATAGCAAAGTCCTTAGAACTGTTGAGGATTGGAATTCACTTGTAAATACTGTAAATGGAGTGCTTAATGGTAAGTACTATCGCATTAACAATCAACGCGGTACTTACAAATTATTGGCAACAAATGGTACTGATGTACCTAAGATGTATAGTATTGCAGATGGTGAAAAACTTGTGAGTTCTCTTTGGAAGTTCGAAATAGCCAATAATGGTGGATTTAAATTAAATAATGCGAATACGCCAGGTAAGTATGTAGCTGTTTTGACTGCGGCTCCTGCTGCTGCGAATGCATTTACAACTTCAGATAATGCAGATGTGTTTACCATGAGCGTAGAAGGTGACCATTTCCTTATTAGAAATAAGGATAATAATCTATTAAATGCAGAGCAAGACGCAACTTTTCCTATCAACTATTGGAATAGTAACGCAGAAGGAGGTACTAAATGGCAAATCAACGAAGTAAACTCACTCGAAGTTGACCTCAATAATGCAGGAAATGGCAAATCATACGCCTCTGTATACCTCCCCTTCAGCATTAGCAGTGTAAATGATGGTGTCAAGGTTTTTGTAGCTAATGAACCTGGAACGAACGAAGTTACCTTCACTGAAACTACTCATGGTGTAAAGGCAAAAAATGGTTTCTTGCTTATTAGCGACAACGCAGCTACTACAGCAACTGTAAATATCGGTGATGGCAATGCAGAAAGTAGTATGTTGGGTACACTCATTAATCTTAGCTTGACAAACGCAGAAAAGAGCACCTATCGTGTATTTGGTAGGAATAGCAGTAATGTAGTTGGTTTCTTTACTCCCTCAGAAGGTCTTAATAAGGTAATGGCAAACCGTGGTTTCTTTAAAGTTGCTACTGGTGGTGCGCTTCGCTTGAACTTTGAGGATAGCGTGGTAAGTGGCATTGATGCCATTGATGCAAACCAAGCATTGCACAATGCTCCTATCTTCGACCTCAGCGGACGCCGCGTAATGAATACAGTGAAGGGTGGACTCTACATCCAAAACGGACGTAAGTTTATCGTTAAATAATAATCATTTAAGAACACATATCACAATGAAAAAGACATATATTAAGCCTGCTTCAAACCAGTTCTGCTTTATTGAACCACTCACACCGTTGTGTGGATCAGGAGATCAACAAAATTTCAAGTTCGGTAGTCCAACTGAAACCACAAATGAATCATGGTCCAACAAAAAAGAGAACCCTGTTTGGGGTGGTCAATCAAAAGGTCCTTGGGGCGAATAATTTTTGAGCGTAGCACAAACCGTGCTATCTAACAATGTTTTTAAAGTAATAAGCAGTACATCAACCGTATGTATTGCTTATTATTTTTTTTGTTTGTGTATGAGAATGTCAAAACTTCACGTGCCAGCCTCACCCCATTCGGTAGGGTGTTCAAAATCCACTTCTTTTTTTACGCACGATTTATGATAGAATCATCAATGTTTCATGCGCCAGCCTCACCCCTAACGGGTAGGGTGTTCAAAATTCATGATATTTTCGACATGGTTTTGCATCCAATAATGCACGGGCTGAAAGCCCAAAAGCGCGTAGCCCAGGGCAAGCGAAGCGACACCCTGGGTTACGCGGATTATCATAGCATTGACGCCCTGTAAGGTAGGGTGTTCAAAATCCATAAAAAAAATCTGCACGAAATTGGCAAGGTTTT
>UQPD01000148.1 GCA_900542795.1 uncultured Prevotella sp.
TCTAATGAAAAATTACTACCTATTTCTGCGGAAGTTATTTTTTGAACATTACTTAGTTAAGTCGCTGAGACGAATTAACTAAAACAATTTTTATGTAAAAAACACTTATCCCCTACTCACAAGTTTACTACTCATACTCCTTTGCCTCACACTCTCCTCTAAGCACCGACAGCGCATTGAGGGCAAGCGCTTGCATCTCATCCTCACCCGGAAAGATATGAACTGGAGCAATGAACTGAACACGACGTGTGATGCCTTGCGTAATATAGTCGCAATAAGCCACACCTCCTGTAAGCAAAATGGCATCAACCTCGCCACAAAGCACGGCACCTTGCGCAGCAATTGCTTTAGCTATATGATAAATCATGGCGTCAATAAGCAAACGGGCATGGTCATCGCCTTGCTCTATCATTTGCATAATGCGCAAAATGTCTGTAGTGCCAAGATGCGCCATTAGTCCAGCTTGACCTGTTACACGCTTTTTGAGTTGGTCTTCGGTGTAACGTCCACTGTAGCAAAGGTGAATAAGGTCGGCGGCAGGCAAGGTTCCTGCACGTTCGGGCGAGAAAGGACCTTCGCCATCAAGACCATTATTGGTGTCAACAGCTCGCCCATGCTGATGAGCTGCAACCGTTATGCCTCCACCAAGATGAGCTACAATGAGATTTAAATCTTCATATCGACGCCCTATTTCCTTTGCATAGCGATGGGCAATGGCACGCTGGTTGAGTGCATGCCAAATTGAAAGACGGGGCATAAGAGGCGAACCACTGATGCGGGCTTCGGGCAATAGTTCGTCTACCGTAACAGGGTCGGCAATGAAAGCCGGACAAGCTCCCCCAGGTTGCATGTTTGCCAATTCATAGGCAATAATACAACCCAAATTACAAGCATGCTTACGCATAGCAGCGTAAGTTTCGTGACACATTTTGCTGTTCACTTTATACACACCACTGGCAATCGGTTTGATAAGTCCACCGCGTCCTATAATGGCATCAAAGGCAAGAGGAATGTGATTATCGTGTAGCCAATCGAGCACCAACTGACGTCTAAAATCACGTTGGTCTTCAATACATTGAAACTGACTAAGTTCTTCATCGCTATGACGAATGGTACTTACACAAAGTGGATTTTCGCCTACATACACAGCAACCTTGGTTGATGTTGAACCTGGGTTTATTACAAGTATGCTATGATCACTGCCCAAAGCAGTTGTGGGTGCAGAATGTTGCATAATTTTAGAAGAAGTCTGTATAGTTTTTGCTGTAAGCCGTTCTTATTTTCAAATTTTTTTGAACTACCGTTTAACAACTCATTATGGCAAGTGCCAAACTGTGGTATTTTGCATCAACACAATCGCCACGCGAGGGCAACACCACAGGTGCTAATGTGCCTTGTAACGTACCTGCCACTTGGGCTGAAGCAAAAAGCGGGAGTGCTTTATAGAAGACATTGGCAACCTCTATATCGGGCAGAACCAAAGCATCGGCTTCGCCACCAAGCACAGAATGTATGCCTTTAACGCGCAAAGCCTCAACATCGCACGCAGTACGCAAGTCGAGTGGACCATCCACCAACAGTCTGCCCCATTCGCCTGCAGCAGCACGTTGGCAAATCTCTCCATAACCTATCGTATGCGGAAATTTATCGCTCACCGTTTCAGCACAGTGCACAAGTGCCACACGGGGTTGTTCAATGCCAAAGGCATGAAGCATGCGTGCCAAGTATGCCACTTGCTGCACGCGTTGTTCGTGTGTGGGATAAGGAATAACAGCTGCATCGGTAAAAAAGAGCAACTTGTGGTAAGCTGGAATCTGTGCCATGGCAATGTGGGTCAACACTTGTCCCTTAGGCAATATGCCCCACTCTTTGTTGAGCACTGCACGCAGCAGGGTGTCGGTGTGTAGCAAACCCTTCACAAGCACATCTGCTTCGCCATTGCGTACCATCATAACGGCACGTTCGGCTGCCTCAAGGTCCGAATCTGTTTCTACGAAGTGTATCTGTGTGCCTGTGTATTGCGCCACACAAGTCTGCTGCTTTACCTGTTCGCAGGCACCAACAAACCAAGCCTCAGCAAATTCATGCCTTACGGCACGCATCACAGCTTCGGCAGTACTGGCATCGGCTCCACACACCACAGCCAAGCGAAAGGTGCGATGCAGTTGTTTAAGATGTTCGGTTAAATCGTTGAATGATAAGATGGGTTGCATAGTGTTTCTTTTTTATAGTCCACTTGCGTAATATTTACAGCGTAAGCGTGGCTTTTCGTTGGCAAAAGTACAAATAACGCGTCAATTATTGCACACTTCAGCTGTTTTTATGCAAAAACAATCCACTTTAGTAGTGTTTTGGATGTGAAAGTACGGGTTATTCAGAAGATTTTGCTACTTTTGCTCATGCAAACCCAACGGCACAAGCCCTCGTAGTTCAATGGATAGAACACCGCTCTCCTAAAGCAGTGATCTGAGTTCGATTCTCAGCGGGGGTACTATTGGGTTCAAATGTTAAATAGGTGTTCAAAATTATTTTATGCCTACTTACGAAGTTAGGAGGTTAAAAAGTTGCTCTCGCAAGTAATAAGCAAGAGGAAACTTTTTAACCTCCTAAATGAATAATCCCCTATAACTCCCTAATTCCTTATAAAACAATGGCAGAGAATCTTACCCCGATGATGAAACAGTTTCACGACCTCAAGGCTAAAAACCCTGATGCTGTGTTGCTGTTTCGCTGCGGCGACTTTTACGAGACCTATGATGCAGATGCTGTAACAGCCTCACAGGTATTAGGCATTACACTAACCCGCCGTAATAACAAGGGACAGGCTGCTGCAACCGAGATGGCGGGTTTTCCGCATCATGCACTCGACACTTATCTGCCCCGTCTTATTCGCGCTGGCTATCGTGTGGCTATTTGCGACCAACTTGAAGACCCCAAACTTACCAAGAAATTGGTGAAGCGTGGCATCACGGAGTTGGTAACACCTGGTGTAGCTATGACCGACAATGTGCTGAATGCACGCGAAAACAACTTCTTAGCTGCCGTACACTTTGGTTCTTCGGCAGTAGGCATTTCGTTTCTTGATATTTCAACAGGCGAATTTCTTGTAGCAGAAGGCACGGCTGAGTATGCCGACAAATTATTGGCAGGTTTTGCACCTAAGGAGGTTTTGGTGCAACACGGACTCCGCGGACGCTATGAGGGACTTTATGGAAACAAGGGATTTGTGTTTGAACTCGATGACTGGGCTTTTACACCGCAAACAGCCCACGAACGTCTTACAAAGCACTTTCAGGTAAAAAACCTCAAGGGTTTTGGTGTTGACCATCTTAAGGATGGACTGGTGGCTGCAGGTGCCATTATGTGTTACTTGGAAATGACCAAGCACACCCAAACATCGCACATCACAGCCTTGCGACGCATTGAAGAGGATCACTATGTGCGCCTCGACCGCTTCACAACACGCAACTTGGAGCTTACACAAGCTATGGCTGAAGGAGGCACCTCGTTGCTCCAAGTGATGGATCGTACCCTCACACCTATGGGAGCACGTATGTTGCACCGTTGGCTTATCTTCCCTCTGCGCGAGGTTAAAGCCATTGAAACCCGACAAGATGGTGTTGAACACTTCTTCCGCCACCCTGACTTTCGCGAACTTTGCGAAATGGAATTGCCGAAGATTGGAGATATGGAGCGCATTGTGAGTCGTGTTGCTGTGGGACGTGTTAATCCACGCGAGTTACAACAACTACGTGCAGCACTTGAGAGTACGGCACTCCTTAAATATGCTTGCGCCCACGCAGAGTGTTCTGCCATTAAGCAACTGGCTGACAAACTGGATGCGCTCACTCCTTTGCGCGATAGCATTAAACGCACCATTTGTTTAGACCCTCCTATTCTCGTAAATAAAGGGGGTGTAATTGCCGATGGAGTAAACGAAGAGTTGGACGATTTGCGCCACATCTCAACCTCGAGCAAAGACTATTTGCTGAAAATTCAACAACGCGAAAGCGATGCTACAGGCATTCCCAGTCTTAAAATAGGTTTTAACAACGTGTTTGGCTACTACATCGAGGTGCGCAACACCTATAAAGAGAAGGTGCCCGAAACATGGATTCGAAAACAAACGCTTGCACAGGCTGAACGTTACATCACGCAAGAGTTAAAGGAATATGAGGATAAAATACTTGGAGCTGAAGATCGTATTGCCGAACTTGAGGTGCAGCTTTATGCCGAATTAGTGCGCGAAGTTGCGCAATATGTCACACAGCTACAAGCGGATGCCGCAGCATTAAGCCAACTCGACTGTTTGCAGAGTTTGGCTTGTGTAGCACGCGAGCGTCAGTATGTGCGCCCTGTAGTAGACGAGAGTTTAACACTCGACATCCGCGAGGGTCGTCACCCTGTTATCGAAACGCTCATGCCACCGGGCGAGGAATATGTGGCTAACTCTGTGGAGTTGGACACCAAGAAACAGCAAATTATCATTGTCACAGGTCCTAACATGGCGGGTAAGAGTGCCTTGCTGCGACAAACCGCATTGATTACCCTTTTGGCACAAATAGGTTCGTTTGTTCCTGCTCAATCTGCTCACATTGGGGTAGTCGATAAGATTTTTACACGTGTAGGAGCAAGCGATAACATCTCGGTGGGCGAGAGTACGTTTATGGTTGAAATGAGCGAGGCGTCAAACATCATGAACAACCTTACGGAGCGTTCATTGGTGCTTTTTGATGAGTTAGGACGCGGCACATCTACCTACGATGGCATCTCTATTGCTTGGGCTATTGTGGAATATATCCACGAGAATCCTAAGGCACACGCTCGCACGCTCTTTGCTACGCACTATCATGAGTTGAACGAAATGGAGAAGCTCTTTCCCCGCATCAAGAACTGGAATGTGTCGGTGCGCGAGGTGAATGGTCGTGTTGTATTTTTGCGTAAATTGCAGCGTGGAGGTTCCGAACACTCTTTTGGTATTCATGTAGCTCGCTTGGCGGGTATGCCCCAAAGCATTGTGAAACGTGCCGAAGCCATTCTTGCCGACCTTGAAAAGGCTGGTGCGCAAGCTGGAACTGGTGTGCCACGTGCCGAGAGCAATACACAGCGCGAGGAGGGTATGCAACTTAGTTTCTTCCAACTCGATGACCCTGTGCTCAGTCAAATTCGCGACACGTTGCTTAATCTTGATGTTAACAACCTTACGCCGATCGAAGCACTCAATAAACTCAACGACATTAAACGCATTCTGAAAGGTTAGTTTTTTTGAAGCCCCTACCATTGGGGGATACGATGCAACCAGGCATGTGAATGGAATTTTTCCTTTTCGCATGCCTGGTTTTTTGGGCAATGAGATTGAGCCATTTTCAAGAAAAACATGTAAGGAGTCCTTTACGATAAACTTTAACGAACTTATAGCAAACTCTAAAAATGTAATATTCCCCTCGCGCGCGCGTTCCTATATATATATACTCCTCTATTTCCCCATCAACATCTCTTGCGCAAGCCTCACCCCGAAAGGGGGTTATTTATGAACATTCAAAAAAATAATTCATGAACATTTGTGGCTCATTGATGGACACAAATCTGAATTAAGTATTAAGTATTAAGTATTAAGTATTACATTCTATTGAGGTCTTCATGCGCCAGCCCAACCCCGAAAGAGGTTTATTTATGGACATTCAAAATAATAATTCATGAACATTTGTGGCTCATTGATGGACATTTATGACGAAAAAACCACCCCATCCTATTTCATGCGCCAGCTCAACCCCAAAAGGTAGGGTGTTCAAAATCCATAAAAAAAATCTGCACGAAATTGGCAAGGTTT
>UQPD01000149.1 GCA_900542795.1 uncultured Prevotella sp.
GAGATTACTACGCGTCTCGTGGGCTCGGAGATGTGTATAAGAGACAGAAGTAGGGATGTAGGTTTAAAGGGGCTGGATTTTACTATATGATCCACCTTATCTGAAAGTACAAATCGTTTTTGAACGGAGAGTTTATCAAATCTAAGCGCGATGATAGGGTGGCGCGATTAAAGTAATAAACCGATACGCAACGCATGGAACATTGCAAATTCTTCAGTATTTTATAACTTACTTGCACCACTGCACAGGTGCCATGATAAGCAAACGAAGGAAATGAATGCGCATGAAGCAACTGTGGCTGATAGGCATAAAGGCGTGCATCATAACCATCGGTAAAGAACAAGGAATAAAAGCCTTTTAACTGCCAACGAGTGGTGGGAACGTAACTGACACGTGCTGAATACATTCCTCCCCACTCGGTTTTACCACTTTGACGATAGGCACAGGTGCCATCAAGTTGTGTTGAAAAACTGTAACTGCGATGATTGGTATCGAATGCTATACGCAAACGATTGACACTGCGATATTCTAAGTATGTGTGTTTTTTGAAGGTGTATGTGTATTGTCTGTTTTTAAAGGTGTAACGCAAATACATGCGTGTGGCATTGTTGAATGCACATTGTGCTTGCAACATGGTTTCTAAGCCTTTGGTATTAGAATATTTTGCGCCATAACAAGGATGTGGAAAACGGAAGAGGTCAACATAAGCATTGACTTCGAAACGTCCCTGGGGTTTATAAAGTGTACCTAATGTTACTCCTTGCTCGTTGGCTACACGCCCTGCTTGCTGAAGACCTTGTCCGTAGATGCTCACAAAACGGGATGAATATTGCCGATGCTGCACATAGCTTTGCCAATGACGCGACCATTGATAACTAAAGGCATGGTCGGTGGCTATATGAAAATGTGGGTCGGTGGCAATCTCGCCTTGTAACGTGATTTTTTTGTGGTGTACGTAGTAATTGGTGGATACGTTACCCGTGGTTTTTCCCCTAAAATAATGGGCATTGTAATAACGAACTGGGGGATAAACGAGATTTTTATAATGCACGACATCGGCATTTAAAGCTACATGCCAATGAGGTTGACTATAGGACACACTTGTGCCTGCCGTGAAACAACCTTGCTGACGACGTGTCAATATTTCGGATATTGTACGATGTAATCCTGATGAAGGCATTGACTGCACGGTATCGGACGCTTTTTTAAAACGTGCATCTAACATGCGATATGAGGCAAAAAGCATCGTGGTTACTTGACGATGCGTATAGGAGGCTGCTATGCCACGGAAGAAGTTTAATTCTTCTGTTGAACTATGGGGCTTGAAAGTTACAAGCGTAGGACGTAAACGCTGTAGCTGCAACGAACGGGCACCAAATGTGACATTCCCAAAAAGTAAACCACGTGCACCACGCAGATTATAGTCGCCCACTACAAAGCTCCAGGGCTTGCCTGATGGACGCATATAAACATAACCTGAGAGATAATCGTAAGGATAAAAACCTTGTTTGCAAACTGGTTCGCCCGCATCTTTTTCCATTGTAAATCCGTACATTATCTGACGCTTATAAGTGTAACGATAGCGCAACACGTGACGTAACGCATTGCCTATATAATGATTAGCATTTGTTGGTTTTTGGGGCGTTTGATAGCCTACTCGTTGATAAAGAGGGAGATCAAGCGTGGTTTCAACTTCGTGTTTGCCATGAATGAGTTTGGGAAGTACACGATTTCTTTCGCGTTGTTGCTCTAACTGTATGGGGGTTAGAAGAAGGGTTGAGTCGCAACGCACAAAGAGTGATAGATAACGACGTGTAAAGTAGTCGAAATCTCTAATTAGCTGCAATTCGCCCAACGATAATATGCCATGCTTTGCATTGCGATAGCTTATAAGTGAATCGACTTGCGACTCTTTGAGAAAAGGGAGTTGCAATAGTTCACTTCGTTCTACTCTATTTATTTGGTAGGGCGATTGGGCTAAATGTTCTAACCATTCCAAGGTTTCAGCATCAATTTGGGGTTCTTCATCTTCAGTAGACAACTCTCCTATATATTCTTGCACAAATTCGTCCCAAGTAATGTAAGAACGCGTAGGCATCTGCGCATGAACTGCACACACTGAAAACATAAAGGATATAAGAAAGAAGAAGAGACGATTCATGGCTATGGTTTTTAGATTTAGGGTTATATTCTTAGCTTTTTCTCTCTGAAGTCGTCTAAACTTTTATGAAGTTCAAGATAATCTTCGTCAGAAAAACTTAGACGACTTTTCTATAAAAAAAGGTTGAAAAAGCGCTTTGAACCGGATTTTCAAAAAGCGGCTTTTTCAACCTCTTGACCTTGAGTTTTTCTTCTCAACTAACGGCCACGTTGGTAAATTATGTCGTAAAAACAGGGATATACATTAGATGATGCATTGGCTTGACCTTGTGAACCTGGCACAATTAAACGCACGTGTGCCAACTCTGCATCTGCAGAATTAAGACGACCTAAGTTGATGTAGGTTAAAGGTAGAAGCCAGGCTGCAGGAACAGCTGCCGATTTATAAGAATTGAACATTACACCACTGGTAAAGGTACCCGAAAATGTACCTGACTGGTTTGTAACAACCAATACATCAGGTGTCATTTCTGTTCCTATAGTCTTGTTTGATGTTTGAATGGAGTCACTGGCAATGTTGAACTCCGTATAACGAGTTACAATGCGCCAACTGTCACCACTCTCTATTTTTTTACCTACACCCTTGCTCACAATTTGCATGTAAACTCCCGTGCGATTGAAGTAGACATACTCATTTTCTTTTACATTGGTTGTGCTGTCATTGCGATTAAACTCATCTTCTGAGATAACCTTAATTTGCCCTGGAACATAAAGTAAAGTATCCTCAGGCGAATCATCACTCATTACCAAGGTGCCGTTTGCAACAAACGATTTAATCTGTCGGTTCTCACGCTTACGCTTATCTGCATAAGTTTCATCGTCATTACACGCTTGGAACATAAACGCCAATGCTACCAAGAGCAAGGATAGTATATAAAAATTTCTTTTCATTCGATAGATGTGATAAATCTTTTACATTTTGATGTGAGCAAAAGAACAACCTTTAGCTACTCTTTTCACACATTATCTTTGCAAAAGTACAAAAAAACTCGTAGTTTGACATCGTGTAACTCACAAAAGATGATACTATTGCATGGAATTAACAGCTATTTTGCTTCATTGTAAAAATAATAGAGCTTTTTGAAAGTGGGATAACCTGATTTTACGTACCCTACAAACTCGCTGTTCATTATACTTTTCAAATTTTAAAAGGGTATGCAGATGAATCTCTGCATACCCTTTCAATAAAATAACTAATCCAATTTTTGCTTAAGGCTTAATTAAGCTTCTGGCTCAGGGGTAATCAACTTATAACCCTTGCCATGTATGTTGATGATTTCAACATTTTCATCATCCTTAAGATGCTTACGCAACTTGGTGATGTACACGTCCATTGAACGAGCGTTGAAATAATTATCATCAATCCAAATGGTCTTCAATGCAAAGTCACGCTGCAAAATTTCGTTAGCGTGAACGCAAAGCAAACTGAGAAGTTCGCTCTCCTTGGTAGTGAGCTTAGTTTGCTGATCACCGCGTGAAAGAATTTGCTTTTGAGTATCGAAGTTAAATGAACCAATCTTGTAGTGTGTACGATTGCGGTTCTTCTTACCACGAACTCGGCGCAAGATAGCTTCAATACGGAAGGTCAACTCTTCCATAGAGAAAGGCTTAGTAAGGTAGTCATCAGCACCAATACGGAAACCTTCAAGAATGTCTTCCTTGAGCGTCTTGGCTGTAAGGAATACAATAGGAGTTTCTTCATTGATTTGACGAATGTCACGTGCCAAACTGAAACCATCTTTCTTAGGCATCATCACATCGAGCACGCAAAGATCGTACTTATTCTGAGTGAAAGCCTTATAGCCTGCTTCGCCATCAGGACAAAGCTCTGTATCGTAACCCTTTGCCTGAAGATATTCGCGGAGCAACATACCCAAGTTCTCGTCATCCTCGCAAAGAAGGATCTTCATTTTTTCGTCTGAAGTAATCATAACTGTTGTATTTAATTTGTTTTTGTTTTCGATTGTTTGATTGTACACTGTCCTCAACCTTGCTTAACGCATTAAAGGAAGCGTAATGATAAATTTTGTACCCTTGCCAAATTCACTTTCAGCATGTATAGAACCTCCAAGTGCCTTAACTACATTATGCACATAAGCAAGTCCTAAGCCAAAACCTTTGACATCGTGACGATTGCCTGTGTGTACGCGATAAAACTTTTCAAAAATTTTCTTCAAGTCTTCTCTGCGTATACCAATGCCATTGTCTTCTATGGTGATTATCAACTTATCGTCCGAACCATTGCGAGTGGTAACATTCAAGTGCAAATCACGCTTATCTGATTTGTACTTCACAGCATTATCCATCAAATTGAAGATAACATTGGTAAAGTGCATTTCGTCGACAAATACAATGGCATCATCAGCTTGTAAGTTAGCATCTATCTTTCCGCCAGAAGCTTCTACCTTTAAACGAAAAGTATTAACTGTATCGTGCACCAAAAGATTAGCATCAACCTCTTTACGCTTAAAAGTAGCTGCCTTACGGTCGAACATAGACATCTGCAAAACTTTTTCAACTTGAAAACGTAATCGTTTCGTTTCGTCAACAATAACACCCGATATATGCTTGAACATTGTTTCGCTCTTCATAACTGAAGCGTCTCCAAGCATCTGTGCCGCAAGTGATATGGTTGAAATTGGCGTCTTAAGTTCGTGCGTCATGTTGTTGATAAAGTCATTCTTAATCTCTGTCAATCTCTTTTGTCTAAATATTGACCAAATTGTAAAGATGAAAACTATCAGCAACATCAAGGTAAACATGATTGCAGGAATCATAAACTTTACACTTGAGAATAGGAGACTTTGTATGTCTGGGAAATGTATATAAAGCAATCCCATTTGCGCCGAAGGATCATTGGGGTAAAGCACTTGACGATAAGTAAACCTATCCCCTTCAGACGAATAGTCTGGACAACGATACACACAACGACCATCTGAAGTTGTTACATAAAAATGATAGTCAATGTTTATACCATTACTACGCAACTCCGCACGCAAGTCACTATCCAAACTTCTAAAGTCTATGCGCTCAGCCAATGGTTTGTCACTTGCTTTATATAAAATGGAATAAACCACTTCATTAAGCAAAGCACGCTGATAAATGTAACGCTGACGAACAGAGTCACGCAAAGACTCGCTTGTTGAATTAGAATTCAAATTATCCAAAAAAAGTCCCTTTGGCACATTTGCTGGAATATTCGAATGTAATCTATCCTCAAACGGTGTTGCAGACTTTTGTATATTTGTAGAATCATCTACCTCATCGCCAACATTCACCCGTTTATTAAATTGGGCTTCTAAGCCGCGTTTGGTCTCATTTAATTCTAAATTCTTCGCCGTTTGATATAAACTGCGTGTCACAGATTCATCAAACTGTTCCTTACGCATATTTATGACCTCCTCAAAATACTTTGCTTGTAAAAAGAGTAAGGCGAGAAATAAGAAACCCATAACGCAGGCTATTATCCATATCGTTGATTTCTTCATGTTGCAAAGATAACTTGTTTGTTAATGTTTTACCAACATAATCAAATCTGTCTCTTATACACATCTCCGAGCCCACG
>UQPD01000150.1 GCA_900542795.1 uncultured Prevotella sp.
CGAGATTACTACGCGTCTCGTGGGCTCGGAGATGTGTATAAGAGACAGATTGAAATGAGTGGTATGAATGACAAAATTAGGTGTTATGTAAGTTAGGAGAAGTAATAAGTAATAGGTAATAAGTAATACAAACTAAATAAGAGCAAGTAATAGGTAATACTATGGCTGCTTTATCAATTACTTATGACTTGCTTCTACTTAGTTTGTATTACTTATTACCTATTACTTATTACTTCCCCAAACTTACTTCTCCAAACTTACTTCCCTTTATTTATTTGCTTTCATTTCCGTACACATCAACAGCAGTTACTACATATCGACTATGTTTGAGTGCAGGTAGAGCTAACCATTTTTCGTAGTGAGTTTGGCGTAGACGTGTGGCAAGTAGGACATCTCCCAACACATTGTCCAAACGATAGACGTTGTAACTAACAGGACCATCGTTGTCGGTTACAGCATCCCATTTAAGTTGAAGCGTGTTACCTTCGAACGTTTGTTCTACGTGGGGAGCTGCAGGAGCAATGCTGTCGCACCAAGTCATGGGCGGAATTAAGGCAGGTTGTGCATAGAAAATGTTCTTTGCCCAATCATAAAGTCCCTTCTCATTCTTTAAAAAGAATTGGGCACGGAAAAAGGCTTGACCACCTAAACCTTCATTTCGTGCAACATACATCTGTCGTTGTACGGTGAGCAAGGGCCAATCTTTTTCCCGTTCGTTCAAAAAATAAATGCCGAGTCCAGGAACCACAGGACGACCATGGTCATTCTCTTTCCAATCAGCCAAGAAAGGGTAGTAGTGGTCACCATCAAAGTACATCATGGGAAAAAGCATGTCCATCCATCCCTTCTCTAACCACAACTGTGCATCTTGCGACACCGCATCGCGTGCATTCCAACCTCGTGAACTGTAACGTGAAAGGTCACTGTATTTACCAACAGGCGAACAACTCATCTTAACCCAAGGACGCACCGCTTTTACCGCATCGTGTATGGCAGAGACACAACGATTGATGTTCTCTTTACGCCAAATGGCTTTGTTGCGTCCGTTGGCATATTTGCGATAAGTGCGGTCGTCGTTAAAGGGTATACCAGCTTCGGGGTAACGAATGTAGTCGAGGTGAATGCCATCGACATCATAGTTCTTTACAATTTCTTGGCAAATGCTTGCAATGTAAGGCGCCGTGCCAGGAACACCGGGGTCCATCATCCATTGGTCGCCACATTTTTGGCAAAGTTCGGGATGCACATTGGGCAATGCAGCCTTGCCTAATTGTTTGCCTATTGCTACCTTGCAAATGGGGAATGCTACAACCCAGGCGTGACACTCCATGCCACGTTTGTGACATTCGTCAACAGCCAACTTTAGAGGGTCGTAACTTGGACGTTTGCCAGGCGTACCCGTAAACACACCATCCCATGGTTCAATGGCTGAGGGATAGGCCGTGGTAGAGCGTATGCGTGCTTGAAAGAGAACGGTGTTGATGCCAGCCTTTTTCATCTTGTCAAGCATTTGGCACAATGCTTTTTGTTGGGCTTCAGCTTGTTCTGCATTGCGTGCAGGTTGTTTGGGCCAATCCAATCCCATGAGTGTAGTAAGCCATACCGCACGAACTTCGTAGGGTACGGCAGGGGTTATGGGCGAGTGAGTTGGTTGTGCTAAGGTGGTAAGGCTGCACAATGCTATGAGGAGTATGATAAAAGGGCGCATAAGGGGTGTGGGATGATAAGGGCGTTAGTTATTATAATATAAGGAGTGTTTTCCCAAAAAAAATTATCGTGCTTGCAGAATAAGCGGTTGCACCATGCCGTGGGGAATACCTAATTGAATGGCACGGTTAATGTCGTTGCGAGCAGCCCGTTTTTCGCCGAGGTTGAGCAACATTTTAGCACGTTCTACGTAGTAAGCACCCTCTTGAGGTTCAAGAGAGATAAGTGTGTCGTAGTCAGCACGTGCCATGGCATGCATTTTGAGTTCAGCTTCTACAGCAGCCCTTGTGCTTAATGCATCGGTATTCTTGGGATGTGCTGACACAATCAAGTTAAGACGATTGAGTGCCTCTTTGGGTTGCCCCAACTGTTGCAAGGTGAGTGCATCCAATATCTGTGCATTGGTGTTTTGCGGATTGTCAGTTAAGATAATTTGCAAGTCGGCGTGTGCATCACTGAAAAGACGGAGTTGATAGCGTGCAGCGGCACGCACAAATCGGGCACGTTCAAGTAGTAGGGGAGTGACACCTTCAAAATCTGCTTTATCAAGCACCTGTTGTGCATCCTCCACAGCTTCATGGGCTTTGTTGAGTTGCAAGTTTGCTTCAGCTCGTGCAAGGCGGGCATCAAAATAGTTGGGGTACTCCTTAATAATGTCAGTTAACTTTTTTACTGCTTCCACATTCTGACCACGTGCCATGTCTACAAGACCGAGATTGTATTTTATTACATGATTGCCAGGTGCGGTGGGACGTAATTTAAGAGCCTTGTTAAAAAGCTGTTCTGCTTGAGCAAGCGAGTCGGCGTGTAAGGCATTAAAGGCGCGACGTATGTGGTCGATATATTGCAAGGAGTCGTTGTGCTGTCGTTCAGCTATTTTCATATCGTCCTTGTAATCGTCGATGTTTTTGGCGCGTACGCCTCCTTTTCCGCGTTCAAGCGGAATAATGGTTTGAGCTTGTGTTAAGATAGTAAAGCTCCATAAGCTTATGAAAAAAAATATGCGTAACAATTTCATGGGGCAAAGGTAGCTATATTCTTTAGTGCTGCATGTAAAAGGTGCTATTTTTTATATTTATTTGTATGCGAGGGTGAGGTGTTTTTCAAAAAAATGGTTAGGTAATAAAAAAACTTGGTTGCCGAAAAACATTCGGCAACCAAGTAGTAGGAAGGAATCTGAAAAAATTATTTTTTCTTTTCATCGACAATCGCATCAATCACAGCAACAGCCGTGATGTTAACGATGTCGTTAACTGAGCTTTCAAAGTCGGTGAAGTGAATAGGTTTGTTCAAGCCCATTTGGATAGGACCAACCACCTCTTCGTTATCCTCAAGAGCCTTTACCATTTTATAGGAAGAGTTAGCGGCAGAGAGGTTCGGGAAGATGAGTGTGTTAACATCCTGACCTTTCAACTTATTGAAGGGGTACTTCTCATCGCGAAGATCTTTATCCATGGCAAAGTTGAGCTGCATTTCACCATCGATAGCCAAGCTGGGCTGTTCTTCGTGCAAACGTTCAACTACATGTTTTACGCTCAATGCACTACCATCTTTGTCAGTGCCAAAGTTAGAGTACGACAACATAGCCATAGCAGGTGTACGGTTAAAGAAACGTACGGTCTGTGCTGAAAGACGTGCAATGTCGTAGAGTGCCTCCTCGTCGGGATGACGATTAACCAAGGTGTCAGCAACAAAGAGAATACCCTTCTTGGTATTGATTAAGTGCATGGTGCCGAAGTGGTTGTAACCCTCGCGGATGCCAATAACCTCGCGTGCCACCTTAAAGGTGTTAGAGTATTTGGTGTAAAGACCTGTAATGAAGGCATCAGCTTCGCCTGTTTCCACCATCATCATGCCAAAGTAGTTGCGCTCATACATCTTGTCCTCAGCTTCTTGCGGAGTGTAGCCCTTACGTTCCATCTTCTTGGCAAAGAGTTGTGCATAGCGGTGACGACGTTCGTTTTGAGAGTCGTTGCGCAAGTTCAAGATTTCGATGCCATCGAGGTTCAACTTCAATTCCTCAGCTGTTTGACGAATTTGTACGTCATTGCCCAACAAGATGGGGAAGCAAATGCCCTCTTCCTTAGCTCGTACAGCAGCTTGGAGCATGTTGGGGTGTGTGCCTTCAGCATATACCACACGTTTGGGGTTAGAGCGAGCTGTATCGTAGAGGTTCTGCGTGAACTTACTTTCTTGACCCATCAACTCACGCAAGTGTTGGCGATAAGCCTTCCAGTCTTTAATAGGTGTGCGAGCTACACCGCTATCCATAGCAGCTTTGGCAACAGCCATTGAAACCTCGGTGATAAGACGGGGGTCAACAGGTTTGGGAATGAAGTAATCAGGACCAAAGGTGAAGTTGCGTACGTGGTAAGCACGGTTTACGATATCGGGTACAGGGCGACGTGCCAAGTCCGCAATAGCGCGAGCAGCTGCCATCTTCATTTCCTCGTTGATGGCAGAAGCAGCAGTGTCGAGTGCACCGCGGAAGATATAGGGGAAACCAATAACGTTGTTAATTTGGTTCGGATAGTCTGTGCGACCAGTACTCATCAAAACATCGGGGCGAGCAGCTGTAGCATCCTCGTATGAAATTTCGGGTACGGGGTTGGCCAATGCAAAGATGATGGGGTTGTTAGCCATGGAGCGTACCATGTCTTGTGTGAGCACATTGCCTTTAGAAAGACCAACAAAGACATCGGCACCATTTACAGCCTCTGCCAAAGTGTGGACATCAGTGCGTGTGGTAGCAAATTCACGCTTTTGTGCATTCAGGTTTTCGCGGTCGGCAGTGATAACGCCCTTCGAGTCGAGCATCACTACATTCTCCTTTTTAGCACCAAAGGCGCAATAGAGGCGTGTGCATGAGATGGCTGCTGCACCCGCACCATTCACTACAATCTTAACATCTTCGATATTCTTGCCAGCCACCATGAGTGCATTGATTAAACCAGCAGCCGAGATGATAGCTGTTCCGTGTTGGTCGTCGTGCATCACGGGGATGTCGAGTTCAGCTTTAAGGCGCTGTTCAATTTCAAAGCACTCGGGTGCTTTAATATCTTCGAGGTTGATACCACCAAAGGTTGGAGCAATGGCTTTAACGGCAGCAATAAACTTTTCGGGGTCTTTTTCGTTTACTTCGATGTCGAAAGCATCCACGCCCGCATAGATTTTAAACAAAAGGCTCTTGCCTTCCATCACGGGTTTACCGCTCATGGCACCTATGTCTCCCAGTCCGAGCACAGCGGTACCATTTGAAATTACTGCAACCAAGTTGCCTTTGTTAGTGTAGCGATAGGCGTCTTGTGGGTTTTGCTGAATTTCAAGACAGGGTTCAGCTACACCAGGTGAATATGCCAACGAAAGGTCGGTTTGTGTGCGGTAGGGTTTGGTGGGTACTACTTCTATTTTTCCCGGCTTGCCCATTTCGTGATAGCGAAGGGCAGCTTCTTTTGTTATTTTTACCATGTTTCGGGCTGTTAAATAGTTATTGTGTTATAGGATTTTCAATATTATCTCTTTTCGCAAGCAAATTTACGACTTTACTTTTATGTTGTGCGCAATTTCTGCCCCTTTTTATCTTTTTGCCTAAAAAATAGCTACTTTTTTTGTAGTTATACCCTATTTTATGCGAAACAGTTGGAGTAGGTGGTTGTTTACACGCATCCTGCTTTCTTGTGCTTGGTGTGATATAGCGGTTGGTTCCTTTTCTAAATTTAGGGCAGCGTTTTATTCAATGAAGTGCAGATTTTCCTATTTTGAGAGGTGGAAAATGCTATAAAATCACTTTTTTGCACCCTAAAGTGCATTTTTTTTGGGAAAAGTCTTGGTAGTAGAAAAATTATTACTACCTTTGCACTCGCAAAACGGCAATACACCGTGATGCTATGTTTTTAAGTTTTTGCCTCTTTAGCTCAGTTGGCCAGAGCACGTGATTTGTAATCTCGGGGTCGTTGG
>UQPD01000151.1 GCA_900542795.1 uncultured Prevotella sp.
TTGGTGCAAATCTGCTTAGTATTTCGTACCAAGTTGTTTTTTTACTGTTACTAAGCGATTTTATTTATTCATGCATCCCTTAGTTTTTTTACGAATTAGTTATTTTCAGGACGAAGTTGACGAACTGTTTCGCCTGCACGCCACATTTCGCTTTCGTGCAATGCTTTGAGTTCTTTTTCCAAGCCATCGCGATAGTCGGGCTTAGAGTTAGCGTCAATAGAAATTTGTGCTTCGTTGCCCGATGCTACACTCTGATAAAGCTTTTCCATTACAGGTTTTATGGCATCGTGGAAGGGGCCCATCCAATCGAGCGCACCACGCTGCGCAGTAGTTGAACAGTTGGCATACATCCAGTCCATACCATTTTTACCTACCATGGGGAGAAGCGATTGTGTAAACTCTTCGATAGTCTCGTTAAATGCCTCGGAGGGTGTGTGGCCATGTTCGCGCAAGGTTTCGTATTGTGCCAAGAACAAACCTTGAATGGCACCCATCAACGAACCACGTTCGCCCGTAAGGTCGCTGGTAGCTTCGCGCTTAAAGTCGGTTTTAAACATATAACCCGAACCAATGCCTACACCAAATGCCAATACTTTTTCGGTGGCATGACCTGAAGCGTCTTGATAAACGGCATACGATGAGTTGAGTCCGCGACCTTCAAGGAACATGGTGCGGAGCGAAGTGCCCGAACCCTTAGGTGCTACCATAATTACATCGACATCGGCAGGAGGCACTACACCCGTACGGTCGTTCCAGGTAATGGCAAAACCATGTGAGAAATAGAGCGTTTTGCCTGCGGTGAGGTGCTTCTTAATAGAAGGCCATAACTGCATCTGTGCTGCATCCGAGAGCAACATGCAGACGATGGTACCCTTTTCGGCAGCCTCCTCAAGCGAGAAGAGTGTTTCGCCAGGAACCCAACCATCGGCTTTGGCTTTTTCGTAGGTCTTGCCTTCGCGCTGTCCCACAATTACGTTGAAGCCATTGTCGCGCAAGTTACATGCTTGACCTGGGCCCTGCACACCGTAACCCAACACTGCGATGGTTTCGTTCTTCAAAATTTCGCGTGCCTTTTCCAAGGGGAATTCCTCGCGGGTTATAACTTCTTCTACAACACCGCCAAAGTTCAATTGTGCCATATTATTAAAAAGTTTAGTGAGTCTGTCGCCGAAAGGAGGGGTGTATATTCCTAACTAAAAAAAAGCGGAATATGCATACTACCATCGAATGAGCGACATACTGTTGTTGGTATATTTTTTATTGTCTTATCGAAAAAAAGAATGTTTGCATGCTGAAAAAATCAGGGTGGTTCTAATAATTCTGATAAGTTGATTTGTGCCCTATCGTGTGTGTATTTTTGTTAGTGAACGAAGGAGCATAGCGGGCTATGTGACTGAGCGAACTGACAAACATGGTGCAAGGCGAATGCAATCAAACATGTTTGAATTGCTGAGCCGCAGCCCATGTTCTCAAAGAAAAAAGACACATGCGAGAGGGTGCAAAGCAACTATCAGAATTTTAGAATTTTAAAATCAGAATTTTTAGAACCACCCTTAAAATCTTAAGACTTAAAACAGTCGGTGTTCGAAAAAGGGAACACCAACTCTATAGACACCTACCTTTGCAAGTGCCTATATAATATATAATGAGTAAAAAAATAAAAGATTAGAACCCCATTGCAGTATCGCTCTGCACTATGCCGCCACTCGGATGAGGAGAATTTGAATTATGCGCCATGCGCAATGTTGAGTGTTAAGTGTTAGCAACTACTTCTGAACGATTAATGCCTATTTTCCCTTGTTCAATCTCCTCTTGCAAATATGAGTATACATACTGAGGAGACTGAAAATACAAACCTGTATTTGGATTCTGCAATAAGCGATAAGTGTCAGAATCATATAAAATACTAAGAGCCTGACGAATTGTAATCCCTCTCTTTTCAACGAGAAGAGTTGCTAAGTCACGCTCCATACACTCAAGCATATATTGAAAATCATTCTTTGTTACTTTCATAAGCTATGAAGATGTTTTACTGCACGTTCCGTACAAAATGCCCATTGAAATGTTATACCCTCTGGATACTGAATGCGTTTGATAAATGTTGGGAAATCTATATATCCCGCCTGAAGATTAAAGATTTGTCTACCTATCTTATCATTGGCTATTGGTCCAAAAACCACATCATAATCATGAAGTGTCTCCGAGGAATTGCGATTTTCCAAAACAAACTTAGCCCATTCCTCTGAATATCTATCAAAATGCAAGACCTTTAAGTCTTCAAGAACTGACGTATCAAACTCAAAAATATTAACCACCACATCACCTCCAAACGTTTCCACCTTAAACTGAGCCATCTCTTTAGCTTGTTCTATCTCATCTGAAAGATAAAAAGCACGTCCAAAGTCCTTTGCCGGACGAGACCTACTAAGATCTATATTTTCGACCTTAACATTAGATCCATGATATAATCTCATATCAGCAACCCTCCTTTTTTACGGCAAAAGGCTGCAAGCCCCTCTACCTGTTCCTCAAACGACAGTGTATGCAGAATATTATAATGCCTCTCTGCATATTCTATACCACCATGCAGACTAACATATCGGAAAGCTTGCATATAGCTCAAACCGAAATGACGCGCAAACAGTTTTATGAGCATGATTATATATTCTATCTTATCGGCTATCATATAATATTTTGACAAACTACTTATGTTCATCTTCAAGCGCAAATGTACATTTTTTCCCCGACACTTGCAAGTATTCTTACCATAATCTTTTGATTTAGAAGGAATGTTGCGCTCTCTGTTGCGCTCTCATTGATGGCAATTTATGACCATTCTAAAGCGCGAAGCGCAAATACATTTATGGAGATTTATGGCTCATTGATGGACATTTATGACTAAAAAACAAACATTTGTTCGCTTAGTAGATTGTAACACTTAATACTTATTACTTAATACTTATTCTTTTTCCCTTTCATCACCCTCTCCACCTCTTCAATCGGCACATTCAGCATACGCGCCACATAAAGCGGAGTAATAACATCCATGCTTCCCGATTGGCGTTCCATAACAACAAGTTGCTCAATCTTCTCCTTCAAATCACTGACAGCATTTAAGGAAGCAGAAGGAGCAACCGATGCCACATCAGCATCTTGCTTCTCCTTGCACACATCAAACGTTTCACTACCATCCTCACCATATTTACCATCCTTCGCCTCATAAATAACCGAAGGTTCCAACACCTCTACAGAATGCCATACACCTTGTGGCACCACACAACCATAACAACCAACCGAAGGGTCAAGAAGAATGCGCTCTGTTTCATTACCATCCGCATCATAAAGCACCTCCACCAACTTACCGCACAAAATCAACACATTCTCCGTACTCATAGGATGCCTATGAATAGGCACCACCGTACCAGGCAACAAAGCATTCAACATACGCTGACTCGTATCAGCCGATGAAGTACGCAAATCCAAGTTCTGACGTAAACGAGGATTTACTATAGCTTGTTCAAAAAGCTTTTCCAAAAATACTTTATCAAATTCCATAATCAATTGTTGTTAGGTAGGTGATGCGCCTTTCGGGGCACAAATAAGTAAGCACAAAACTGCCAAATAGCAATGAATAAACCTTTCATCTTTCAGAAACAATCACCTTAAATGTTTGGAAAATAAGCTTAATGTCATACCAGAACGAACTATTCTTCACATACTCCAAGTACAACTTTATCTTCTCCTGCATAATCACATGAATATAGTAATCCTCAGGATCAGCAGCCTTCTCCATCAATTCATTCTCATTACGAAACTTAATACTCGCAGGATCTGTAATACCAGGACGTACATCCAATACATGCATTTGTTCTGGAGTCCAATAATTCACATAATGACGAACTTCAGGACGAGGACCTACCAAACTCATATCTCCAATAAAAACATTTATAAGTTGAGGGAGTTCATCAAACTTATATTTACGGATATAATATCCCGAACGTGTCACACGAGGATCACGACCACCAATAGTAACTAACGAACCCTTATCAGCTCCCACTCGCATCGAACGAAACTTAAAAATACGAAAGTCCTTATTACCACGTCCCACACGTACTTGTCGATAAAATACAGGACCTTTTGAATCCAACTTAATCCAAATAGCAAGAATTAAAAACAAAGGGCTTAAAACAATCAGCCCACAGCCAGAAGCAACAATATCAAATAATCTTTTCATAAAACAGAAAAAAGTAAAAAGGCTCAAAGACAAAAATCAACATCTTCATCTCCGAGCCTTTCATTTAATTATTTCTACATTCGTTTATTCAAACAGAAATTATTACAAGCTACGAACAATTTCCACAAAATTCTCAATCACATATTCCAAATCCTCATCCGTCATCTTCGTATTCAAAGGCAAAGTCACCTCATTCTCAAACATGTGATAAGCATTTGGGAAATCCTTAATGTCGAAGCCCAACTTCTTATAAGCAGTCATCATAGGCAATGGCTTGTAGTGAACATTCGTAGCAATACCACGCTCCGCCATCAGTTCAATCACCCTGTTAGCCTCCTCACGTGTTTTGCCCAAAAGACGAACTAAATACAAGTGACCAGATGATGTATGCTCCGCATCATAATGATTTAGTACAGCCACATTCAGCGACTTCAAAGCCTCATCATAACGTTCAATCATTTTACGACGACGTGCCAACATACCTTGATAACGCTGCATTTGCACCAGTCCGATAGCAGCCACCACATCTGTCATGTTACACTTATACCAAGTGCCGATGATATCATACTCCCAAGCACCCAACTTCGTCTTAGCCAAAGCATCCTTGTTTTGACCATGCAAACTCAACAACTGCGCTTTGCGATACAGATTCTCATTCCAAGTCTCACCCTCAATCTCAGGCACACCACTAAAAGCATTCTCGGCACACTTATCCAAATCCTTCACCACCTTTTCATTACCAAAAGGCAAGTTCCACGACAAAGCACCACCTTCAGCAGTTGTAAAATTCTTTACCGCATGGAAAGAGAAAGAAGAAAAGTCTGCAATAGCACCAACCATCTTCCCCTTACGCGAAGCACCAAAAGCATGAGCCGCATCACAACAAATAGCGACACGTCCAATCATCTTCTGCAAATCCGTTTTCGGAGTAAAGAGATTCTTCTTACGCTCAACAATCGCAAACAAACGATCGTAGTCACAAGGAATACCAGCCAAGTCAACAGGTATAATAGCCTTTGTTTTTGGAGAGATAGCAGCCTCAACAGCCTCATAATCCATTTCAAGGCAATCCTTCTGCACATCAACAAAAACAAGCGTAGCCCCCACGTGTTCCACAATCGAAGCACTTGCTGTGTAAGTATAAGCAGGCACAATCACCTCGTCACCTTCACCCACACCTAACAAGCGCAAAGCCATTTCGCCACAAGCCGTTTGCGAGTTCAAGCACACAGCCTTGTCTACGCCAACAAACTCAGCTACTTCTTTTTCCAACTTCTTTGTACGCGGTCCAGTTGTAATCCAACCAGACAATATAGCATCACGCACTTCATTAGCCTCAGCTTCCGTCATATCAGGCGGAGAGAAAGGCACATTACGCAATTTCATTGTCATAATATGAATTTAGTATATTTAAAACATTACTTTTATAT
>UQPD01000152.1 GCA_900542795.1 uncultured Prevotella sp.
AATAACTAATAAAAGTGTAACATTTTTCCTTTTAAAGTTTGCGCATATCAAATCTTTTCTACAAATTTGCAAGGTAAATAACGCATTTAGCAACATAAAAAAGAATATTATCATGGAAAATGCAGCACAGTCTCTTAGCGGACTTAAAAAAGAAGATTTCCAAAAAGTAATACAAGGCAAGCAGGTAGATCTCTACTTCCTGCATAATGCCAACGGAATGGAAGTTGCCATAACCAACTATGGCGGTGCTTTGGTAGCTATCATGGTCCCCGATCGTGAGGGAAACTATGCTAACGTTATCCAAGGACACGACAATATTGATGACTGCATCAACTCACCCGAACCATTTCTCAGCACATTGGTAGGACGCTATGGCAACCGCATCTGCCACGGAAAGTTCACACTCAATGGCAAACAATATAGCCTTGCTGTAAACAATGGTCCTAACCACCTTCATGGTGGACCAACTGGTTTCCATGCGCGTGTATGGGACGCAGAGCAAGTGAACGACCACACTTTGGTGCTTCGTTACGTTTCGGCATACTATGAAGAGGGATTCCCTGGCGAACTCTCTATGACCGTAATGTACTCGCTCTCCGAAGATAATGAGTTGAAAATCGACTATAAGGGTACTACTAATAAGAAGACTATCGTGAACATGACGAGTCACGGGTTCTTCTCGCTGGCCGGCATTGGCAACCCCACTCCTACTTGCGAGGACGTGATTTGCCAAATCAATGCCGACTTTTATGTGCCCATTGATGAGAATAGCATTCCTACAGGTGAAATTCGCAGCGTAAAGGGAACACCATTCGACTTCACTACTCCCCATCGTGTTGGCGACCACCTAACAGATTTCTCTGACGAGCAAATCAAAAATGGTACAGGATACGACCACTGCTTTGTGCTTAACAAACACGAACCAGGCGAACTTACTTTCGCTGCCAAAATCGTAGAACCTAAGAGCGGACGTTCGATGGAGGTTTACACCACCGAACCAGGTGTGCAATTCTACTCAGACAATTGGGCTGACGGCTACAAGGGTCAGCATGGCGCAACATTTGGCAAGCACTCAGCACTCTGCTTCGAAGCACAACACTTCCCTGATAGTCCTAATCGTGCCTACTTCCCACCTGTAGTACTTAAGCCAGGACAGGTTTATACACAAAAGACTATCTACAAATTTGGTGTAGAAGATTAAACATTAAATACTGTGTTTCACAAACTTACATAAATTCAGTTTGTGAAACACTTTATTAAAAAGTCTCTTTTTTAAAATCTAAACAGCAACAAAATAATTCTATCTAATAACTTAAATTTATCTTTCTCACAAACAAAAATGAGTAATCAAAAGAAACAATGGGGAGCTATTATCATCATGATTGCGCTCTTCGCCATGATTGCCTTCGTGACAAACCTTTGTACACCTATGGCAACCATTATTAAGAACCAAGGCGAAATCTCAAACGTATTGGCACAGATTGGTAACTACGGCAACTTCGTAGCTTACCTAGTAATGGGTATCCCCGCAGGTATGCTTATCGCAAAGTTTGGCTATAAGAAGACAGCCCTTATCGGTTTGGCTATCGGTATCTTAGGTATCGCTATTCAGTGGTATAGCGGTCAGATTGAGAATCCTAAAGAAAACTTAGGTCTCGTATTTGGCGTTTACCTCGTTGGCGCATTCATCGCAGGCTTCTGTATGTGTATCTTGAACTGCGTTGTTAACCCTATGCTCAACATCCTTGGTGGTGGTGGTAACGCTGGTAACCAGTTAATTCAAACGGGTGGCGTATTCAACTCTACAGCTGCGGTTTGCTGCTACATATTAATGGGTGCCCTTATTAGCGATGCAACAAAGGCTAAGATCTCTGATGCTACTCCTGCCCTCATGATCGCACTTGGCATCTTCGTTTTGGCTTTCATCATCATTGCCATGACTAAGATTGAAGAACCCGAACAAGCTCCCGTAGAAGTTAGCTTGATTAAGGGTGCTATGAGCTATCGTCACTTTGCTCTCGGTGCTTTGGCTATCTTCCTTTACATGGGTATCGAAGTAGGTGTGCCTAACTTCGTTCAGCAGTACTTGACTAATGAAATGAAGATTCCTGCTGGTACAGTTGGTATGCTCGTAGCCGTATATTGGTTTATGATGCTTATCGGTCGTTTCGTAGGTGCTTCTATCGGTGGCAAGGTGAGCAGCCGTACTATGATTACCACTGTTTCAATCGCCACACTCGCACTCGTACTCTTCGGCATGTTCGCTCCGACTGACATACTCGTAGCATTCCCTGGTGTTGACTGGGGTAGCCTCACTGTGGTATGGCAAGACGTACCCGTAGGTATCTTTGCCTTCTTGCTCGTAGGTCTTTGCACCTCAGTAATGTGGGGCGGTATCTTCAACATGGCTGTTGAAGGTCTTGGCAAATACACTGCTATCGCTTCTGGTATCTTTATGACCATGGTGTTCGGTTGCGCAGTGATGATGTTCATCCAAGCTTCTGTAGCTGACGCTGTAGGTTATATCCAGAGCTACTGGGTAGTTGTATTCTGCGCTGCATACCTCCTCTTCTACGCATTGGTAGGTAGCCGCGTTCACAAACGTGCTGAATAATTCAAAACAATTTAGGTTGAGGGGTTAGGACCTCGTTCTTAACTCTTCAACCTTCCTTTCTAAAATAACAAGCTGAGAGTTTTTTAAAAGCATGCATAATATTCTCACATACTATCAAGCAACACAGAAAACTCAAAGCCCAATCTTTTAACTCTAAAATTCTTTTACTCCCATGAAATTAACAGTAGATGATGTAAGAAGCCGTTTCATTGACCACTTCGATGGTACAACTGGTTCAGTATATACTTCACCGGGTCGTATTAACTTAATTGGTGAACACACCGACTATAATGGTGGCTTCGTATTCCCTGGTGCTGTAACACAAAGCGTTATTGCCGAGATTAAGCCTAATGGAACTCGTAAGGTTCGCGCTTATTCTATCGACTTGAAAGACTACGTAGAATTTAGCCTTGATGATGAAAAGGGTCCCTCTGCCACACACTTCCGCTTTATCTATGGTGTTTGTCGCGAAATGATGAAGTTGGGCGTACCCGTTGAAGGTTTCAACACTGCATTTGCAGGTGATGTACCCCTCGGTGCTGGTATGTCTTCTTCTGCAGCTTTGGAGAGCACTTACGCTTATGCGCTCAACGACCTCTTCTACGAAAATAAGATTGACAAGTTTACACTTGCTAAAGTAGGTCAAGCAACAGAGCACAACTTTATTGGTTGCAACTGTGGTATCATGGACCAATTTGCTTCAGTATTTGGCAAGGCTGGTAGTTTGATGCGTTTGGACTGCCGTTCACTCGAATTCAAATACTTCCCCTTCGATCCTAAGGGTTACAAACTCGTTCTTCTTAACTCACTCGTTAAGCACGAGTTGGCATCTTCTGCATACAATGATCGTCGCAAGAGCTGCGAAAACGTTGTTGCTGCCATGAAGAAGCATTGGCCCGAAGTTGAAACTTTGCGTGATGCTACTTACGACATGCTCGACGAAGTACGCAATGAGGTTAGCGAAGAAGATGCACTCCGCGCTAAGTATGTTATCGGTGAAAAATATCGTGTACTCGAAGTATGCGTAGCACTTGAAGAAGGTGACTACGAAGAAGTAGGTAAGAAAATGTACGAAACTCACCATGGTTTGAGCAAGGAATATGAAGTATCTTGTCCTGAGCTCGACTTCTTGAACGATGTTGCACACAGCTGTGGTGTTACAGGTTCGCGTATCATGGGCGGTGGCTTCGGTGGTTGCACCATCAACCTCGTTAGCGAAGACCTCTACGCTAACTTCATCGAAACAGCCAAAAAGGCATACAAAGAAAAGTATGGTAAGGAGCCCGTTGTTATCGATGTTGTTATCGGTGATGGTGCTCGCAAGCTTTGCTAATTAAAGCGGCAAACTTACATACATTTAAGTTTATACAAAAACATCAAGGCACATCCTTTTTTAGGATGTGCCTTCTATATTGAAAGGTTATGAAGAAAACTACTGAAGAAAAGAAAATAGAACAACTCAAGAAACAATTAGAAAAACTCAAAAAGGATAAAAGAGACCTTCAAAGAGAATCGCGCAAACTTAATAGAGAGCTATCTATTATTCAAGCAATGAATGCCAAATATTGCCCTGACACAAAAAACGACAGTCCCAAAGCTGAAACTAAGAATGATGTTTTCGAACAAATGTTCGACCTGTTAGACGAAATCCTAACTTCCCACAAATAAACTTTGGCTTATTACCTCGACTCGCTCGGTTATGATAAAATCATAGAGAACAGCTTAACACACTTGATTGCCTAATTGATGAATTATAATATAAACACTTCAAGTTTCTCTGTCCGAAGATAAAGGGATCAGTGCAATCAGCAAAATCCGTATTCAATACCCCCTTTTCGAGACTATCAATTAACATGTCCGAGTTAATCAATAGAAAAGGCAAAGTTAATCAATTAACTTTGCCAAGTTAATCAATAGACTTTTTGGGGACAAAAAACAGCCACAAAGATTCTAATGGAAAATCTATATATGGGTGAAATGGTAAAGTAGCATTATTATGGTAACCTATTTTCACAAGAGCTATCCATTCGGGCACTCCTTTCTTTCAGTCGTCATGCGCTATGGCTCTCTTGCTATGCGTATGGCGGCTTTTTCTTTGGCTTGCCTGGCATAAACTCTTCGAGAGCATTCGGCTCAAATTCCGTATGCAATAAAAACGAAACTTCACACACACAGCGTGCGTAGTGCATCGGGGCAATATTTAATAACCTACTATTCAACATCTATTGCCATGATATATTGTTTCGTGTACAAAGTTATTGAAGCGTATGAAGTCAGAATGTAGTATTACTTTGTCGTCCAGCCTAGGCTGGACGGCAATTTATCTTAAGATACTTTGCCTTTTAATATATATTACTTTGCCGTCTAGCCTAAGGCTGGACGATAGGAGCAAATAATATAATTAAGACGTCTAAACTATTATGTCGAAGATTATATTGAACTTTTATATCTTCTATATTCACCTTTCTTTTTTATCTTTCATCGTTTGTGTAGCTCGCTAAACTCTCTCTTTATCCTATGAAACGGCTTGCTTCTTCGCTTTACAGTGGCGAAACGTTTTTTTATGATGATAACGCAGAAGTGGTTTATGAGAGCGAAACGGCTTCGCTCTCTCCTACCCTTGCGCAAATGCTTACGGGTTCTACGCCTAAACGTATCTTTAATAACACGTATAAATAACTTCTCATAATAGCTAACTCTATTCATATCTCTACGCTAAAAAAATGCTCCAATCTCCTGACCCTGTGGATATTAAACTATGGACGCCCAGTGGTGAAATTCAATGTTGGAACCGCTGCACCTCTCTTCGCTACGACTTCTACAAAGGGACACGTCGCATGAAACTGTTGGATTCCAACGAAATTCAACAGCTTCGCGATGTGTGTGTTTGAATTTTATGGGATAGAGGTGTTTATGTAAATAAATCACTACCAAATTATATTAGTCACTTAGAATTGGGTAGGAGGTAAATGTTATTCATAAAAGGCATTTACCTCCTACTTTCACA
>UQPD01000153.1 GCA_900542795.1 uncultured Prevotella sp.
CATACCTGGCTACCTTATATCACCCCTAACGGGGTGAGGCTGGCGCATGAAATTTTCTGGTAAAACTATCAAATCTTATGCAGAAAAAAATGTGGATTTAGAACACCCTATGCATGTTGCTTATTTTATACTACAACAAAAGGGCTGAAAGCTATAAGGCAAAAAATTGTGCCTTAAGCTTTCAGCCCTTTATGGGATAAATATAAAATAGGATGGGGGAGAAATTACTTCACTGTGATGAGGAAGTAGTTCTTCTTGCCACGCTGTACGAGCAAGTATTTGCCGTCGATAAGGTCGTCGGCTGTGATTTCTTGGTCGAAGGCAGCAAGTTTTTCTTTGTTGAGGCTAACGCCACCGCCTTGTGCAAGCTTACGCATTTCACCCTTAGAGGCAAAACACTTGGTGGTTTCAGCAAAGAGGTCAACAGCCTTGGCACCGAGTGCTTGGTCCTTTGATACCTCAAACTGGGGAACACCATCGAATACGCTGAGGAAAGTGTCCTCGTCGAGCTTCAAGAGGCTGTCTTTAGTAGCTTTGCCAAAGAGGATGTTAGAGGCTTCGAGTGCCATTTCATAATCCTCGCGGCTGTGTACCATGCAAGTAACTTCTTCGCCCAACTTCTTCTGCAATATACGGCGACCTGGGTCGGCACGATGTTCAGCAATAAGCGCGTCAATTTCCTCGTGAGTGAGCGATGTAAAGATTTTAATGTAGCGTTCAGCTTCTTCATCACCCACGTTCAACCAGAACTGATAGAACTTGTAAGGAGTGGTGTAACGACGGTCGAGCCATACGTTACCCTGTTCTGTCTTACCGAACTTCTTACCATCAGCCTTTGTGATGAGCGGACAAGTTAGTGCATAAGCATCAGCTTCGGCACCCAAGGTGCGACGAATCAATTCGGTACCTGTGGTGATGTTACCCCATTGGTCAGAACCACCCATTTGGAGTTTACAGTTCTTAGTTTCGTAAAGGTGGAGGAAGTCGTAACCCTGAAGCAACTGATAAGTGAACTCAGTGAATGAAAGACCATCGCGAGCCTCGCCGTTGAGACGCTTCTTAACGCTATCTTTCGCCATCATATAGTTCACGGTGATGTGTTTACCCACTTCGCGAGCAAAGTCGAGGAAGGTAAAATCTTTCATCCAATCGTAGTTGTTAACCAACTCGGCAGCATTGGGAGCGTCAGAATCGAAATCGAGGAAGTGTGAAAGTTGCTTTTTGATGCAAGCAACGTTGTGACGCAAAATATCCTCGGTGAGCAAGTTACGTTCAGCACTCTTGCCCGAAGGGTCACCAATCATACCTGTAGCACCGCCTACCAATGCCAGGGGCTTATGACCTGCACGCTGAAAGTGACGAAGCATCATTACAGAGCAAAGGTGACCAATGTGAAGTGAATCGGCAGTAGGGTCAATGCCCACGTATGCCGTAGCCATGCCTTTTTCAAGGAGTTCTTCTGTGCCTGGCATCATTTGGTGGAGCATGCCACGCCATTTGAGTTCTTCTACAAAATTCATCGAATGATATATTGTTTGATGTTGTTTATACTTTATATGACTTGTACAATCAATTTTACTTCGATTGTCGAACCGCAGCCAATCTTATGCAAAGATTGTGCAAGGTGAGTGCAATGAAGTTTACTTCGATTGCCGAACCGTAGCCAATCTTATGCAAAGATACGGCTTTTAAGTGGAATGCGCACTTAAAGGTGTATCAAAAATGGTTTTGGTTTAGAAGTTATTGCGTGTTATTGCGTGAAGCCTGATGATGTGGCGTGGTGAATTACTCCTCATCGCTTTCAATATGTCGGCGATGGGGTGGTGTGATTTGCCAACTTGCTTCGTTACGGTGTTGTCCAAAACTCAAATCAAGTCCTGCACGTAAGAGTTGTTCGGCTAAGGCAGGTTTGCCTCTAAAACCATGTATGGTCCATTGTGTGGTGGGATGCAACTGCTTGTGGAGTTGTAAAAGACGGTCGAAACACCGCACAATGTGAAGGGTTACGGGGAGTTGAGCCGCCTCTGCCATTTGAATTTGTGCCTTGAATAGGGCAATTTGTTGGTTTAAAGGAGCACCCCGCAAGGCATCTAATCCGCATTCGCCCACAGCAATCACTTGTTTGTGCTGGAGTAGTTGGGGCAAATGGTTGAGCATTTCTTCGATTTCAGCGTCGTTTTCGGTCCACCACGGATGAATACCTACAGAATAGACTGCGTTGCAACGTGGCGCAAATAAAGTGGGCTGTAGCAACCATTCTTTGGGAATGTTGATGATGGCGTGCTCTGCCTGTAGGTTGTGTGTATGAAAATCGGTTATATCTTTGAACATAAAGGACGTATTTTGCGATGAAAACGCGCTTTTGGGGCATTTTGTAGGAGAAGTGTTGTTTCCTGAAATAAATCTACAAATAACTTTGTTTGAGTATCATGCGGCTTTCGGGTCCCATATTAAAGAGTAAATCAACGATGCTGAGATTGGGGATAAAGCCCGTACGTTCAGCAAATACTTGATAATAGGGTTGCGGTGTAAAATGTATGTCGGCATCGAGTGAGGTTTTGGGCGAAATAATATTTCGTAAATCTGCACTTTCATCAGGGGTTGGTGATACATACGCTAAACTTACGTCTATATTGCGTTCGAGCGAGAGTAGATTTAGTATCAAGTCGCGCAACTCTGCGTTGAAATCGGCTAAAAATTCGTATTTACGTTCATAAAACGGGCGGAAGTCGTCGGCATAATATTCAAAATACGGACTGTTATCGTAGGCTGAGACTAATGCTGCCCAATGCAGATGTCGCCAGTTTCCATGGTCGGATATGCGAATGTCGCGAACTGCTGTATGGGCTGAACCATCACGTACTACGGGGATAGTGAGTGGTTGTGCCCCCGTTGGGGTGGCAATGTAACAACGGTTGCGATAGGTTTGTTTTAAAAAATGCTCGCCACGATCCTCTACTGCCTTATCTGTTGCGTAAAGGTGTGTGTAATATTGTATAGGAGCCAAATAGGCGGTGCTGAGAACCATAAAGTATTAAGTATTAAGTGTTAAGTATTAAGTATTACATTCTAATGGGAAACCAGGGTTTAAGTAATAAGTAATAAGTATTACATCCTAATGAGAAAGCTTCGTGTATTACATGGGGGAATTTATAGAGCTTATAGTACAAAAAAAGAACTTATGGAGTGGCACTCGCGCCAATCCATAAGTTCTTTGGGGGTTGAAGCTAATATCTTATTTATTGAGCGTGTAAACCACTTTACCAACTAAAGCATCGTGTGGAACAATGAGGAATGAGTCGGGCTGCATTTCAATCCAATAATAATCGCGCAACAACTTTACACGCGTCATGGGTTGTCCGTCAAGCTCAAGTTGTCCTCTATCGTTAACGTTCACCGTGTTGCATGCTTCATAGTGTTGCATTAAGTAGGCAAGCAAACGCGCATTGTAGGGCGTTACGCGAACGGTTTGTTCTTTAGCAGGGATTTTTATGGGTTGGGCATCGGGAGAGGTGCGACCAGGAATGTAAATTTTACGCACAGGGTCAATCCAAACAAATTCTCCAGGTGTGGCATAGCAAACGCCTGTAAGGGTGAGCTTCTGTCCGTTTTTGTTGGTGCAAGTAAACACCACTTGGTCTCCATTCTCAGGGTTTGCATATCCCCATCGATGGTATCCCCATAAGGCTTCGCCTGGCAGACGCAACCCATAGTAAGTAAGGCTCACTAAGGCGTGTCCTTGATTGGGCAAACGCATGTGGCTCACAATGAAAAAGCGCGTAATGAGGAGCAACGTTAACACAATTACATAAGGGCGCAACCATCTCCACCCCTTGCGCATAGGCGTAGGGGAAGAGATGGATTGTCTATGTAACTTGAATAACGATTTCATATTTAAGGAAGGGGGCGCTTTAGCTCATGAAATAAGCGTACAAAAAGATGATATGCTTATTTAATGTTCGAAACATTCTTAAAGATGCGATTCCAACGCACATGACCATCAGTCCAACCATAGTCATCATCGAGCGAGAGCCAAATAAAGAGAGGTTTACCTACGATGTGGTCTTCGGGTACAAAGCCCCAGAAGCGTGAGTCGGCACTGTTGTCGCGGTTGTCACCCATCATCCAATAATAGTCGAGCTTAAATGTGTAGCTTGTGGCAGGTTTACCATTGATGTAAATTTTTCCGCCACGTACTTGCAAGTCATTGCCTTCGTAAACACGGATGGGACGTTCGTAGATGGGGAGGTTTTGCAAATTGAGTTGCACGGTAGCACCCTTTTTCGGAATCCACAATGGACCATAGTTTGCAGTAGTCCAATTCTTTACCATGTTTTGCGGATAGAGCCAGTCTGCCGTAGGTTCAGCAGGCTTAATAGAAGCTACATAAGCAGGGAGATGTGACAAAGCCTCCTTAACCTTACGGGTAAGTGGCATATACACCGTTTGTCCGTTGCGTGAGGTGTAAAGATCCTCATCGGTAATGCCCAATTCTTTTTTGGTATCGATGGGAAGGTCTTGTTTAAACGTAACCTCGTAGGCAAACTGTGCATTTTCGGGTTCAAACATGGGTTTGCCATCCAAGTAAATTACATTGTTGCGAATTTGCAACGTTTGACCAGGCAAACCTACGCAGCGCTTTACGTAATTCTCGCGACGGTCGGTGGGTCGTGCTACAATATCGCCAAATTCTTCGGCATGCATACGCATGTAGTTCGAACCTGTAGCATAAAGCTTGTGGAAGAAAGCTTGTTGTTCATCGTAACTCATGTTATTCTTCAGCGCAGCTGTGGCAAGAACAGGCTGTTGTCCGAGTTCGGTAGGTTCTTGACCGCACATTTGGTCACCAATTTGGTAAGCCATGCGGTAGTAATCTTGGTTTTGCTGTTTAAGCGCTACGGTGTCGCCAGCAGGATAGTTAAACACTACAATGTCGCCGAGTTCAACATGGCCTAAACCTTTAACGCGTCGGTAGTCCCAATGCGGATAGTCAAGGTAGCTTTTGCAGTTGACTAAAGGCAGTGTGTGTTGAGTTAAAGGCATGTAGAGCGGTGTTTGCGGAATGCGCGGACCGTATGAGAGTTTTGAAACCAACAAGTAGTCGCCTGTGAGCAAAGTCTTTTCGAGCGACGATGAAGGAATTACAAAGTTCTGAAAGAAAAATTGATTTAAGAAGTAGATAGCCACCAAAGCGAACACAATGGCGTCTACCCAGCTCATGATAAAGCGAGTAGCAGGTCCCACTTCGGGTTCGCGCCACCAGCTCCAATTGATTTTACGTGAAATATAAAGGTCGTAGATAAGAGGCAACACAATGAGTCCCCACCATGAACCTACCCAATAAAGGAAGGCAAGGTAGAGTGCTGTGGTAATGCCAAAACTAATCCACGCAGGTTTCTTGGCATCCGTTTTTTTGTTATTCTTATTTTGCATTGTTTTTTGATGTTTGCAAGGATTTGATATGCACGGGCTGAATTATCGTGCAAACCGAATGCAATCAAGCTTGTTTGAATTGCTGAGGTGCCGCCGATAATGCACGGGCTGAATTATCGTGCAAACCGAATGCAATCAAGCTTGTTTGAATTGCTGAGGTGCCGCCGATAATGCACGGGCTGAA
>UQPD01000154.1 GCA_900542795.1 uncultured Prevotella sp.
CGTGGGCTCGGAGATGTGTATAAGAGACAGTATAATAAGACGAAGTAAATTAACGTATAAACAGAAATCAAAACTAACTACCATAATAAATACAAAAAAATAATGTTACAAATAAGGGGGTCAATTGACCTACCGATTTGTAACGCGTTAACACAATAAGTAATATTTAACACATTGTATTACTATTCATAAAATTCAATGTTAACATTTCTAATAATCTTATACTTTCACACGTTTCAAGCAAGTTTTCTCATCCCTTCTGCTTTTCTTGCAAAGAACACGCAGAAAAGCTCCAACTTGAACACCCCACCCCATCCTTCTAAACAAACATTCAAAAAAATTATTTCACCAGAAACAAACACTTAAAATGCAGATACACACTATGCTTAAAAGAGCAGAAGCAAACATAAAAGCGAGCATCAAATATAAAATTTATTTTGGGAACCCACTGATATTCGTAATATTAAAATTAAATTCTTACCTTTGTAGCAAAATCCTTTTAAAACTACCATCTATGAATAAAAAGTTACCACTTTTGTTTTTGGGTGTCTGCATGATGAGCCCTTGTGCCAACTTGTGGGCACAAAACATCACGACAGGAAACATCACTTCGCAATCTGCTGACAGAAAGGCTAAGGTAGTGAATGTTACACTCACAGGTACGCTTTCGACTACAGGTAATAGCGACTTCCGCCAACTGCGCGACTTGTGCTATTACTTAGAAACGCTGAATTTGGCCTCAGCCAACTGTGTAAGCATCCCTAAAAATGCCTTACACTCACGCCACAACTTGCGCAAACTTACGTTACCTAACAACTTGCAAACCATCGGCTCACAAGCCTTCTTTGCTTGCGACTCGTTGCAAGGCACAATTAACTTCCCCAATAGTACTACAAACATTGGTGCAAGTAGCTTTGCACAATGCAAGATGTTAGACGGCATTTATTTTACCGCATCAAGCAGACTCAACAACATTGGCTCGTATGCCTTTGAGGGTTGTGAAAGCATAAAGGGTGAAGTAACAATTCCTAAAAACGTAATGGTGCTGCGCGATGGTGTGTTTGCCAACTGCAAAAAGTTGGAAGGCGTTGTGCTGCACGATAATTTACAATCAATTGGTGCAAACACCTTCTCGGGCTGCGAAAGCTTAACAGGCGAGGTTGCCTTGGGACGCATGATTACACGCATTGGCGGTTCGGCATTTGCTGGTTGCAAAAGTTTGACACACATCAGCATGCCACGTGCATTACAAGTGTTGGGCGATGCGGCCTTTATGGATTGTAGCGGACTGAAAGGCTCTATCACTATTCCTGGTAGCATTGCAAAATTAGGCAAGGGTGCCTTTGCTGGTTGCTCGGGCTTAGAAAAAGTTGTACTCCCTGCTGAACTGAAAGAGGTGCAGGCTGCCACTTTTGCTGGTTGCACAAGTTTGAAGCGCATTATGCTTTATGCTGCAGAACCTATCAAGGTAGATGCTTCAGCTTTTGCTGGCTTGAATTGTGGTGAGGTTGATTTGTTGGTTCCCGAAGGAAGCGAAGCCCTCTATCGCGAAGCTGACGTGTGGAAGAACTTTAATATTAGCAACATCACATCAATTAACACTACTGAAGCTTTAGCTAAGGTAGAGGTAAATGTTGAGGGTAACCTCATTTGGGTTAAGAATCTGCCGCAAGGCGCTAACGTGAAAATTTATAACGCTGGTGGACAGTTGATGCAAGCTGTACAGGGACAGGGCGATGTGTCGTATGCTCCCACTGCACAGGGCGTTTACATGGTTAGCGTGAACGGACGAAGCTATAAGGTTAAGTTTTAAGTCATCTTTTTAAAACTAACGACTCCCAAACTTTCAATATTTCTTCTATGAAAAAATTAATATTCTCAATAGCCCTGCTTTTTGCTACAGGGTTTTCAGCTATAACCGCTACGGCACAGAACCTTGTGCCCATTCCCTTGAAGATGCAAACCACAGGCGAGAAAGCTTTGGTTTGGTACAACGTGGGACAGATTGACTGCCCCGAATCTTTGGCAAACGAAAAAGAACACTTGATGCGCATCTTGAAGGACCGCGCAGGCATTACAACCCTAAATGCCAACGGAACAGCTAAGATTACACTAAGCATTGACGAAACACTTGAGGATGACGAAGCCTACACTTTGCAACTCAATGAAAATGGTGTGATTATCAACGGTAAAACGGCTGCAGGTGTTTTCTATGGTTTGATGACAATGGAACAGCTCATGATTGATGATCAGGCTTCAGCTCGCTGCATCGAAACCGCTGCCATTAACATTGAAGATACACCGCGTACGCACGTAAGAGAGTTGATGGTAGACCCTTGCCGCATCTTCATTCCCTACGAACGCTTGAAGGAATTGGTGCCCGAAATGGCTCGTTACAAGCTCAACAGTATGCACTTGCACTTGGTAGACGACCAAGCTTGGCGCATCGAGATTAAAAAATATCCCTTGCTGATTGAAAAGAGCACTTCACGCGTAGGTATGGACGATATGCAAATTCCTATCTCGGGCTACTACACCCAAGAGCAGATGAAGGATTTTGTGGCTTATTGTGCCAAATATCACGTAATGGTAGTTCCCGAAATTGAAATGCCTGGTCACGAGGTGGCTGCTATCCATGCTTATCCCGAACTGACTTGTGGTGCGAAGAAAGTGCCCATTCGCTTAACCTGTGGCGTATCGAACGAGTTGCTCTGCCCTGGCAATGAGTTTACTTACACCTTCTTGGGTAATGTGTTCCGCGAAATTGCTGAAATATTCCCTTGCAAATACATCCACTTGGGTGGTGACGAGGCTGGTATGCCCGCTTTGGACTGCTGGACTACTTGCGAAAAGGACAAGGCATTGAAGAAGAAACTCGGCATTACTACTACCGACCGCTCTGAAAACTGGAAACTGCAGCAATACATGTTCGACCGCATCATTGACACCCTCCGCACAAAATACGACAAGGTGCCCATGTTCTGGTATGAAACAGACTTTAAGGAAATTCAAGAAGGTTGTGTTACGTTTGCTTGGCGTAATGGTTTGACCCAGCCTGCTGTTGACGCTGCTGTGAGAAACAATGCCAAGATTATGATGTGCCCTGGCGACTACTGCTACTTCGACTACCCCATGGCTGCAGGTGATATGCCTGAGGTTAACTGGGGCTGCCCCGTACGTACGTTTGAAACTGTTTATCAGTTTGACCCAGGATGGAACATGGGTGCAGAGTTCGAAAAGAACAACCTCTTTGGTGTGGCTGGTACGCTTTGGAGCGAATGTATCAACTCGCCCGAACGCATCTCTTACCAAGCTTATCCGCGCTCACTAATCCTTGCTGAAGCTGGTTGGAGTGCGCAGAAGAACCGCTCTTGGAAGGGCTTTTTGAAGCGTTCACGTCCCTTGATGCTCGACTTGCAACATCGTGGCGTAACCTTCTCAATGCCTACTGAATACATCGACTTGCAGTAACCCTTAAAAAAGCAGATTCATTTTATGAAAAAAATATTTTTAGGCATAATTGCTTTGTTGGCATTTGTGTTTACAGCACAAGCTGACAACATTGTGAGCGGACAAAAATATAAGATTCTTTCGCTCGACGGCACTAAAGCCCTTTCGTGCGGCAGCAATGCTGCAAGAGACGCAATACTAACCATGAACGCTGTGAGCGACGACGAAGTTGGTCAGGTGTGGGTGTTCAACCAAAATGGTGAGTATTGGAACGTAACCTCAAATCTGGGCGCATTTAACATTGACAACCCCTCTGCCAGCCACAGCAAATTCCAAAACCAAGTGGTGTTGTGGGATAGTGGTAACGGTGATAACCAAAAGTGGAGATTTGTGGCTGCCGATGATGATAGCTACTACATGGTTCCTCGCGAAAATGCTGAAAAGTGCTACGCACTGGACGCTGACGGCAAATTTACCTTCCAAGATAAAGGTGATAACACCCGCGTGAAGGTAGTGAAGTACAACGAGCCCGTGGTGATTATTGATGGCATTGAGAGTGGTGCTTACTATCGTATCTGCACTGAGGACGGCAAAACAGCCTTGAGTAATAACGGATCTGCTGCCAACGACCGCGTGCTGACAATGGATGCCATTGACAACATGGAGGAAGGACAGATTTGGCAAATTACTCGCAAGGGCAATTATTGGCAAATTAAAAGTTTTGTGGGTAATGTGTGCATTGACAACCCTGCCGAGTCTCACAGCAAATTCAGCAATCAGGTAATTCAGTGGCAAACCAGTGGTGGTAAGAACCAACAGTGGACTTTTGAGCCCGTTGAAGGTGGTTTTTACTATATGGTACCTTTTGAAAACGCTGAAAAGTGCTATGGCTACAACGAGATAAACAATACTTTGGTGTTCCAAGACAAGGGCGGTGAAGGCACAAAACTGAAGTTGGTGCGCACTGATGCGCCCTCTTACGCAAAGGCTATTGTGGATGGTTACTACGCTTTGCAAGCAATCAGTTCGTTCCCTGCTTACAACTATGCAAGCGAAGGAAAATTCCTCTCGTTCAATGCAAGTGGAACAGCTTCGCTCTCGGCTAACTACACTTATGCTGCTTCGCGCTTGAAGGTACAAACGAACGAGCAGGGTGTGACTACCATTTCATTGCCGCAGGCTGATGGCAAAAAGGTGGTGTTGAACGGAACGGGCTTGAAGGCTGTGACAGAAGTGCCTGCTACAGGTGTAGATAGCTTTGTATTGTTTATGAACACCGAGGCACTCACGCTCGACACAGAGATAGCAATTCACGCAGGTAACACAACTTCGGCTGCTAGCAACACAAACTTGAGTGTAGTGGCTGCTAACACTTTAGGTAGTAGCGTGGCTGTTTCGAACGCTTTGGTTAAGAATAACTTTAACTTCCGCTTGGTAGCTCTGCCTGCTAACAAGGCTATCGACAAACTGAACGAAACTATTAAGGAAGCTGAAGAGTTGGTTGCCTCGGGCGCATTGAGCACAGAGGAGTTGGCTGGCTTGAAAGCTGCTCTTGTTGTGGCTAAGAGCGAGCTGAACTATCCGTATGTTACTGAAAAGGACGTTACAGCCGATGTTGAAGCTCTCGTTGATGAAATGGCTAAACTGAAGGCTAACGGCACCATTGGCATGAACAACGCCACAGGTATTGACAATGCCGAGACTAACAACATTTCGGTTAGCGTGGTTAATCACGTAATTGTGGTGAAGAATGCTGCGAACTACGACATCTATAATGCAGCCGGCAACTTGCAGCCTAAGCACACGGCTCTGCCTAATGGTGCTTATGTTGTAGTGGCTAACGGCAAAACGTTTAAAGTAGCATTCTAATCTCTTTGACATAACATTCATTTTCTGATATTTTATTAAAACCGAGTATGAGATTTTTTCTTATACTCGGTTTTTTAGTGGCAGTTTAAAGAGGTGATTACTACAAGAGTTGTTCTAAAAAATCTGATTTTTAGTAATGTTCAAATCTCCGCAGAAACAGGTCGTAATTTTTCATTAGAATCTTTCACGCGTCAACCTCACCCCATCGGGTAGGGTGTTCAAAATCCATAAAAAAAATCTGCACGAAATTGGCAAGGTTTTA
>UQPD01000155.1 GCA_900542795.1 uncultured Prevotella sp.
TACCATATATCACCCCGAATGGGGTGAGGTTAGTGCATGAAATTTCCTGATAAAAATATCAAATCTCATGCAGAATATTTTGGCGGATTTTGCACACTTACCTAACGAGATAAGTTAGTCTGCCCAAATTTCCCCACTATCAGGGTCACTCCACAAGTCTTTAATATTTTCTTCTGTATAGTCATCATCCTTTGCAAACTCTAATGATGACATGTTTAGAATAGCAGTTTGTGTGTCGAACTGAAAAACGCGAATTTGGGGTTTAATATATAGCTTCTTTTTCATTGTTTCGATGCTTATTTGATGATAACCTTCATTGTTTTGTTGCCGCGCTTCACGATGTTCACGCCTTTCATCGGTGCGTCAAGGCGTTTACCATTCAGGTCGTAATATTCTGCATCGTTGGCGTTGAGCATTTCGAGCGGTGCAACGTTGTCGATGCCTGTGGTGGAATCGCCGATGCGCATAGAGAGACTGGGCGAAGTATTTGCGGTTGTTCCTTCGAGCCAGGAGCGGAACGGCCCCACCATGACGGCCTGCGTTTCTGGCGCTGCAGCTTTCAGTTTTGCCACATTCCAGAAGCGGTCTTGGGCGAGAATATATCCGTCGGTCACTTCCTTTGCCTGATACGTGCCGCTGAACTTCAGATTTCCCACTTCGGCAGGCTGCATCTTCATACGGATTTGAGTCGCACGGTCTGTCTGGAAGTTCAGTGTTTTTTCCTCACCATCGCGACGCACAATATACGCAACTCCTGAGTTCAAAATAAAAGTGCAACGCTTCAGAACAACCTCGTCGTTGGTCATCTTTTCAATGGTAAACACACTGTACGGCGCATCGCTGGGAAGTAGCATGTAGTATGGCAACACGAGGGAACCCCAGGTGTTAGTCATCGTGCGGACATAGGAAGCCCTATCCAAATAGGCGTATGCATCATCGGAAACGTAGGAAGCATCGCTGAGGTTGACGTATCTTCTCATCTTGCAATCGTGATAGCCATTCTGCATGCCTTTGGGCAACGACTGGAACACGAGTCTGTTCTTATCTTGTGTATTAGCAAAAGCATCTGTGCCGATTGATTCCAATGCAGAAGGCAAGACAAAATCGCCAGTAAATCCTGTACAATTATAGAACGCATAAGAACCAATCTCCTTTACAGTTTCGGGAATGCTGAGACGGCCTGTAAGATTTGTACAACGAGCAAAGGCTCCAAACTCGATTTTGCGGAGATTATTAGGCAGACTCAAGCCCGTGAATCTACTGCAATCAGAGAACGCCTCTTGGCCAATCTCCGTCACACTATTGGGAATGACAAGGGTGTTAGTAAAAAAATTGCAATTCTGAAACGTCTTACTTCCAATCTTTTTCAAATTCGCCGGAAGTATCAGTTTGCCAGAAAGATAAGAGCAATCTTTGAAAGCGCCATCACCAATCTCGGTCACAGAACTGGGAATCGCAAGTTCGCAATTGAGAGACTTGCAACCACTAAAAGCATAAGCACCGATTCTTTGCAAACTACTTGTCAGGCTCAGCTTTGTAAGACTCGTGCAACCATAAAAAGCATAATCGCCAATCTCCGTAACATTATACGCGATATCAAGGTTACCCGATAAAAGGCAATCATAAAAAGCTCGGTTTCCGATTTTTTTCAAATCACGTGGAAGGTTCAACGTTCGGAAATTGTGGCAACTTTCAAACGCCCCTTCGCCGATTTCGGTCACACGATCAGGAAGAGAAAAATCGGTACAAGCAGTTTTGGCGAAAGCATAAGCGCCTATGGATGTCACAGACATCGGGAGATCAATTTTGCCATTAATCTTACTGTTATAAAAAGCCTTGTTTGGTATACGGGTGATGTCGTCGTAAAACTCTATCATGAATTCGCCACTGCCGACAGCAGTATTCGACAGCATTTTTGCACCAAAATCCAGATTATCAGCAAGTTTCACCATTTTTTTATCTGAGGTGGTGTATCTAAAAAAATAATGTTTGCAATTATTGCAATGATCATTATACATCCAATGCTCTTTTGAAAGAGATGCTGTCAGACCACTGATAATTGGGGTTTTGCTTAGTGCATCGGGGTTGAATGTGATATAATACGTAGCACCGCAGACGAAATCACGAGGTTTAATATCAATGTATACTTCATTAGTTTCGCCTACGATTTCATAATCAGATGAGCCTTTCAATTTTTTATACAACACCCACTTGCCTTTTTTCATCGACTCCCGCAAATCAACATAATTTACATCCCAGTTAAAACGCATAATATCGCCATATAGTCTTTCTGCAGTTAAACCAAGGGGATAGAGGAAGCCGTAAATTTTGTTACTGATGTCCTTGTCTTTATATGATTCATTCGATACGTCACACCAATCGCGCCACTTGCCCTTCACATTTATGTTGTGAGGGCGGTAGGAAAACGAATTATTGAAAGAGAGTTTGAGTTCTACAGTGGTCCACTTATCTTCTTTATAATTATCATTATAAGCGCACGTCTGATTTTTCTTGACGTTGCAAAACTGTGCAGTGCCGATTTTCACGTTGTTAAGCTTCATCGTGCCCTGTAGGCCCATATTGCCACTCGTCTCTAAATTCTTTATATGATCCTCATTGTCGACATTGGAAAAGTTCCTCCAAATATCGTTTAGCTTAACCACATTGCTCCCATCAATAGTGAGATAGACATCTCCGATAAAGTGGGCGTTGCCGCCATCGTAGTTATACATCCAAAGTTTGAGCCTAACTTCGGTGCCATTGTCCGAATAGGTCGGGCCACTGATGATTTTCACAATCGGATTGCGCGGCACTACTTTTTTGCCAGCAGAAGCACCGCCAATACCAACCATCCACATCAGCAAGGAAAGCAGCGTGCAAAACATCGCACGGCGGCTGTGGTCAGAGTTAAAAATCTTCGTCATATTTGTTTGTTTTTTTGTTGTTCGATTGGTCGCAAATTTAGTCCGCAATCGCCAAGCAACAAAAGCCGGGCCGCCGTAAATTGCCGTAAAGGGACGTAAAAAGGAGGGTAAAAAGGGGTAAAACCAGTAAAAATGTACTACCTTTGTATGGTAGAAAGAATGAAAAACCATGAGATTAGAAATCACACCACGGCTACGCGCTTTCCTTGACCGTCGCAGCCATAATTGGCAGGAACGCCTGTGTCTTATCACATTTTTGGTGCTTAGTTTGTCAGTAATTGTGGCTGGTGTGCCTATGCACATCTTCGGATTTATAGGTCGCAACCATGTTGCGCTACAAGCTTTGTCTGCCCTAACTTGGGTGACAACGCTGGTTATTTTTGTTTGCTATTTGCTGCAACGCTTGTCGCTGAAAGTTGCTATAACCACGTTCGGCATATTGACACAACTCACGCATTATGTGCATGACATTAGAGCGTCCTGAAGGGTTTGTCGATACCATTCTGTTTAACCAAGTCATTTCGCTTGCCCTTATTATCTATCTTGTCATGGCAGTTGTTAGACACGTCCCTGCCATCATTGCCAGCCTAAGCATTGCCACCATCACATTTGCCTACTTAAATTCTGATGGGGAAATCAACAAACAGCTTGTGTTGATTTTTGTGATTGTGGAGATATTTACTTGCATATTGGGCGAACTGATAAGACAGGGTATTGGCGGTATGCAACGCGAAAACGAGGACTACCACTCTACACTCAACCGACTGCTTGCCACCTTCCACATGACCAAGACGGAACTGCTTGCTTACATACAGTTAGGACGTGGAGGCATGCAGGATAAGGATATTACGCACTTTTTCGACCATCTTGACGAGCGCACAGAAGCTAACCTCATTAAAGCTGTGAAGCAGCGAGTGGCGCAACGCCGAATGCAACATGCCGACATTTCAGCCGTATTGCCTACGCTAACCCCTACTGAGCAAGAGGTGTGTCGCTTGATTATAGGCGGAAAAACCATATTAGAGATTGCCGCTATTCTTAACAAAACGCCTAATAACATTAGCACAGTGCGTATACACATCCGCAAGAAACTCGGACTTGCCACAACCGATGATTTGAGAGAAACTTTGCTGAATGCTATGGGGACTGAAAAATAATTTTACACAAAAATGAAACTCGTTATCGACTCTAAAATACCTTTTATAAAGGGATATGCCGAGTTGCTGGGCGAAACGCGCTATATTGCGGGAGCAGCTATCACGGCAAACGATGTGAAGGATGCTGATGTGCTTATCATTCGTACCCGCACCCACTGCAATCGCCAATTGCTTGAAGGCTCTAACGTAAAATTTATTGCCACGGCAACCATTGGCTACGATCACATTGACACTGCCTATTTGGCACAAGCTCACATTGGGTGGACTAATTGTCCTGGCTGCAATGCTACAAGCGTGGCACAGTATGTTAGGGGGTGCTTGCTTAATTTGGCATTAGATGGTTGTTGGGATGAAGGGGATAGCTTCCAGCAGCAAGCTGCTAAACGTATTCTTGTGGAATCTCCACACGTCATTGAGACTTTATTTTCAAAGCTTACGCTTGGCATTGTGGGGGTAGGGCATGTTGGTAGTCAGGTTCAAAAGATGGCAGAGGCATTAGGTTTTGGCAATATCTTGCTTTGTGACCCTCCGCGTGCAGAACGCGAGGGTGGGGCAGGCTTTGTTTCGCTTGCAGAGGTAGCAGCCCATGCAGATGTTATTAGTTTTCACACTCCGCTTACGCAGGCTCCTACGTCGCATGCCACTTATCATTTGGCTGATGCTGCCTTCTTTGCTTTGCTTCAGCCCGGTGCTGTGGTTATCAATAGTAGTCGTGGCGAGGTGGTTGACACTGAGGCTTTAAAAGACGCATTACACAAGCATTTGTTGCGTGCTGCTATTATTGACACTTGGGAAAACGAGCCTAACATCGACCGTCAATTACTTGCCGATGCTTACATTGCTACACCACACATTGCGGGCTATAGTGCCGATGGCAAGGCTAATGGCACACGCATGGCGTTGCAAGCTGTAGCGCGTCATTTTGGCATTGACCCTTCTCCTTTCCATGCTATTAGTGCACCAACACTCCCCACAGACTTTTGTTATTATCCGCAAGGGTATGGTGCACAGTATGAAGCGCTTCGCCTTTACGACCCACAACGTGACTCCGTTGCCCTCAAAACACATCCCGAAAACTTTGAAGCCCTCCGTGGTGCGTATCCGATTAGACGAGAAAAACAAGGTTAAGTATTAAGGGTGGTTCAAAAAATAACTTGCGCAGAATTTGATAAGTAGGTATTCAAAATTAGTTTATTTTGAATACCTACTTATGTGAAAATAGGAAGTAAAATAGAGCGGATTATGTGAAAATACGGAGTAAAATAGATCGGATTATGTGAAATAAATAGATATTTTGGGCTCGGATTATGTGAAAAGTACTATCTTTGTATATACAAGATAGGCTGCGGTTCGGCAAAACATTCAAGCAAGCTTGATGTTCTGCTCTCACCTTGCACTATCATTGTATATTAAGTTATGTTCAAAAAATAACTTCCGCAGAAATATTGCGCCATCCTCACCCCATTC
>UQPD01000156.1 GCA_900542795.1 uncultured Prevotella sp.
TCAAGCCTTGTTTGAGGTTTGACGATTCGTCATGCACCTACCGCTGAATAGTTACCCTTAAAGGATACAGTCAAAACAATTGCAAAAATAGATTCAAAAAATCTATTTAAGGCAACATCTTTTTTGAAAAGTGTACCTATTAAATAGGCGCAAACACTTGCATTGCCTGGCATTTTATCCATGAAATGCCTACTTTTTGAAATAAAAAACGGATAGAATATAGCCCATTCTGAAATTTATGATTAAATTTGCAGTGCTTTTGGTAAGAAAGAGCCTTTTAATTGTACACCAACAGTGTGATTATTTATTCAGACAAACGTGTTTTAAAATTTGAATAGGCTATATTCTACCTTTGTTATTATAGCATTACACGTGGTATTCCATCACGTTTCTCCCCTACTATCTATATTTTAAAATTAAACAACGGCAAAAACTATGCGCTAACTCTCTTTTTTGAGAAAGTTAGGACATACATAACAAACGCTTTCTGCCATTTGTGACCATCCATCAAGAAAAAATAGTTGTCAATCTCAAGATATAATAAAATGGCTAACTACACAAAAGAACAATTAAACGAAATGAACGAAGCGGAATTGCATGCAATTTCCGAAGAGTTAAACTTGAACGTCGAAGCCAACCTATCACGCGAGGACCTTATATACGACATACTCGATGCACAAGCCGAAGCTACAAACGCTGACGATGATGCCTCGCAGTCTCCGAAAAGACGCAATAGAATTATAAAGAAATCGGAAGCCGACCATGTATTCTCTACAAACCTTTCTCCGGTGAAAGTCGAAACTGCACAAATTCAAGAAAATGCAGATGATGCTACTAAAGAAACTGAAGAGAATGTACAAACTGCAGAAACTACAACTGTGGAGGCTAAGCCCGAACCAATAAAGATAGAACTGCCTAAAAGAAAACGCGGACGTCCGTCGAAAGCTGATATCGCCGCAAGAGAAGCTGCCATTAAAGCAGCCGAAGAAGCTGCAGCTAAAGCAGCTCAAGAGGTAGCAGAAAATCAGACTACAGCAGAGGTTACAGCTGAAGATAAAAGTGCTGAAGCCCCCAATGATGGTGAGGCGCAAATGACTGTAAGTAGTGCTGATACACGTAAGGGAGATGAAATTCCCGATTTTGTAGCAGAACAGATGAAACAAGCCAACATGATTGCTGGCATCCAAAATGCAGATGTGCTCGACATGGAAGAAGTGAAGCGCACACTTGGACAAAAGATGCCTGAATTGATGTCTGCTCCTAATAACATGCCTAAGGTTTCGAACACAGAAACCAATCCTAACAATCAAGATGACTTTGTGATTGTGCAGGATGTGCCTATCATTTTTGAAGGTAGCGAACTGAACATTCCACAAAACGACTACATGGGCAATCAAATGGAAGAAAATTATATTGAACGCCCTAAGTTCCGCCGCTTTAAAGATGACCCTATCGTACAAGAACAGTTGCGTACTAATGCACCCGAATCTTCCTACAATTACGATGAAGGAGATATTGAAGACAATAAAGAGGCTCTTCCCGACCCTACCGAACACTTGCTTGAAGGCAGAGGTGTGTTAGAAATTGTACCCGAAGGTTTTGGTTTCCTTCGTTCTTCTGATTACAACTATTTGGCTTCGCCCGACGACATTTATGTTTCACCTATACAAATTCGACAATATGGCTTGAAACCTGGCGACGTGGTTGAAGGTATGGTAAAGATTCCTCGCGAAAACGAGAAGTTCTTTGCCTTGATTGAAATTCTGCGCATTAACGGACTTTCGCCCACTGATGTGAGAGACCGCATCTCGTTTGAACATCTCATTCCATTATTCCCCGAAGAGAAGTTTAAACTCTGCACTGGACACAATGACTCAACTTCATGCCGCTTGGTAGACTTGTTTACGCCTATTGGTAAAGGGCAACGTGCACTCATTGTGGCACAGCCTAAGACAGGTAAGACCATGTTGATGAAGGACATTGCCAATGCTATTGCTAAAAATCATCCCGAAACTTACCTCATGATGTTGCTCATTGACGAACGTCCTGAAGAGGTTACCGACATGATGAGAACAGTTAAAGCTGAAGTTATTGCTTCAACATTTGATGAGCCTGCTGCCCGCCACGTGAAAATTGCTGGTATTGTGCTTGACAAAGCAAAGCGCATGGTAGAATGCGGACATGATGTGGTAATATTCCTTGACTCTATCACACGTTTGGCTCGTGCCTACAACACCGTAGCTCCTACATCGGGTAAAATTCTCTCGGGTGGTGTGGACGCTAATGCTTTGCAAAAGCCTAAACGCTTCTTTGGTGCTGCACGTAACATTGAAGGTGGTGGTTCACTCACCATTATTGCAACGGCTCTTATTGATACAGGCTCTAAGATGGACGAAGTTATCTTTGAAGAATTTAAGGGTACGGGTAATATGGAATTGCAACTCGACCGCTCTTTGGCTAACAAGCGTATCTTCCCAGCTGTTAATATTATTGCTTCTTCTACACGAAGAGACGACTTGTTACAGGATGAGCTTACACGTAAGCGCATGTGGATTCTTCGCAATTACATTTCAGATATGAACCCGATTGAAGCGATGTCTGATGTGAAGAAACGTATTGAAAATACGAAAGACAACGAGGAATTCATGGCGTCGATGAATGGATAAATAAGTAAATGTAGATATATATATAAATCCGCGGATAGCTTTTATAAACTATCCGCGGATTTATATTTTGAACTTTATTTCTTCTTAGTCAATACATAGAACTTTGCAGTTTCACCTTCAGGCTCATTGCCTAATGAATCGGTCAACACGATGTTGTTATCATCCTTTACTTTATAAAAGGTGTGTTCACCACTCGAAGGACGAACAAGCATCAACACTTTGCCTTCAAGCACTTTGAAAACGCCACTGGCTGCATCGAGTACATCTTTTTTACGACCCAAATAATCTTGTGTAATTTGATATGTACTGTCTGCATTAAGAGTTACAATGGTCTTTATGCCTGGACCATCTGCTGCTGGCAATGTTCCCTCATAGGTTCCTGCAATGGTAGTTAAATCAATAGGAGCAATTGCGGCACTACTGTCTACTAAACTTGTTGAATCTTGGTTGTCTACGTTATCAGGGGTCTTCTTGCCTGTGCAAGCCACTGTTAATGCCATCGCTGCGATAGCCATCATCATCACGGACTTTTTCATATTGCTGTTTTTTAGTTACTTTTATGCGATGCTATAATCACATATATAATATAGGGTGCAAAGGTATGAAATATACAATCGCTTAGCCTAAAAATAGTACCAATTATTCTTGATATTTCATAAAAAATCCGCCACACATTCACCCGTTGGTGTGTGTGACGGACAGATCAACCAAAATAACATTATATAGTTTAGTCAAGTCTCTTGGTTATTACAAAGCTTTTGTATCAGCTTTATCATACGCTTCTTCGTGAACACCAGCTACGGCACGTCCACTCGGATCGTTTACGTTTTTGAAAGAAGCATCCCATGCAAGAGCTTCGGCAGTAGAGCATGCCACACTCGGAACACTCGGAACACTGCGAGCTGCACTTTCGCTCGGGAAATACTCCTCGAATATAGAGCGGTAATAATATTCTTCCTTATTCATTGGCGGATTGATGGGGAATCTTTCGGCTGCATGTGCCATTTGCTCATCAGAAACGGCTTCGGCTGTTATGGCTTTCAGCGTATCAATCCACGAATATCCCACACCATCAGAGAATTGCTCCTTTTGACGCCAAGCGACATCTTCGGGCAGCATATCAGCAAAGGCTTCGCGCACAATCTTCTTTTCGATAGTTGTGCCAGGACACATCTTCGCCTTGGGATTCTGTCGCATTGCTACATCCAAGAAATCCTTATCGAGGAAAGGTACACGACCTTCGACACCCCAAGCAGACAAACTCTTATTGGCTCTCAAGCAATCGTAGAGATGGAGCTTTGAAAGTTTGCGCACAGTTTCCTCGTGAAAGGCTTGTGGCGTAGGTGCTTTGTGAAAATAAAGGTAACCACCAAATACCTCGTCGGCTCCCTCGCCTGAAAGAACCATCTTTATGCCCATTGACTTGATGACACGTGCCAACAAATACATCGGGGTTGAGGCTCTAACTGTTGTTACGTCATAGGTTTCGATAAAGTATATTACATCGCGAACAGCATCCAAACCTTCTTGAATGGTATAGTTTATTTCATGATGAACCGTACCAATAAAGTCTGCCACTTCTTTTGCCTTTGCCAAGTCGGGAGCTCCTTTCAAGCCTACGGCAAAAGAGTGTAACTGTGGCCACCATGCTGCTTGTGTGCTATCAGTTTCGATGCGATGTGCAGCATATTTCTTTGCTATGGCACTTATGACCGAGCTATCTAAACCACCCGAAAGTAATACGCCATAAGGCACATCACACATCAGCTGACGCTTAACAGCTGCTTCGAGGGCATCGTGTACCTCTTTAACAGAAGAGCCGTTGTCTTTGACATTGTCATAGTTTTCCCAATCGCGATGATACCATTTCACCATCTTACCCTCAGAACCTAAATAATAATGTCCTGGCAAGAAGGGCTCGTATGTATCGCAATAGCCTTCAAGGGCTTTCAACTCGGAAGCACAATAGACTTTTCCATCCTTGTCGTGACCAATGTACAGAGGTATAACTCCTATTGGATCGCGTGCAATAAGGAAATCATCTTTTTCCTCGTCATAAAGGGCAAAAGCATAGATTCCATTCAAATCCTCAAGAAAGTTTATACCTTTCTCTTTATACAAGGCAAGAATTACTTCGCAGTCTGACCCTGTTTGGAATTGATACTTATCTGCAAAATCTTTACGGATTTGCTGATGATTGTAAATTTCGCCATTTACTGCAAGGACCTGTTTCTTGTCGGGGGAAAATAAAGGTTGTTTACCGCTTTGTGGATCAACTATCGACAACCTCTCGTGGCAAAGTATTGCATGTTTGCCACAATATATTCCACTCCAATCTGGTCCACGATGGCGAATCTTTTTGCTCATTTCAAGAGCTTTCTTTCGTAATTCAGGTGTCTGATTCTGAATGTTGAAAATAGATACTATGCCACACATAACCCTTTACATTTAGTTTTTGTACTAGTTTACGTTCTTGACAAATGTCTTTGCGTTTGTGATTTTGTTATCACGCTGCAAATATACACACATTTTTTATATCACAATGCTTTTTGAGTAGTTATTTTTTAGAAAATCGTTCGAAAAGTACATTTTTCTATTGCAAAGTGAAAGATTACAATACCTGTCTCTTATACACATCTGACGCT
>UQPD01000157.1 GCA_900542795.1 uncultured Prevotella sp.
TTACTACGCGTCTCGTGGGCTCGGAGATGTGTATAAGAGACAGCAGTTATTCAAAAAATAAATGTTATTCTTTGAAAATCATAGAGTTCTATTGTTTGTTGAAAAAATACAGAAAATGGAGAGCTGAGGGTAAATAGGGTGTAAATCGTGAAAATTAAGTGCAAAAAAAGTTTTTTGAATTTTGCTATATTATCGGCGTTTTATGCGTGTTACAACCTCGAAAGGGTAGTGCTCTAAGAACAAAGTAAGCATTCCAAATTAGTTTAATTAAGTAGGTGCTCGAAATTCATAATTTTTTTCTGTACAATTTTAATAGCATTGCTCAAATAAGCAAATGCGGGGTCTCTCAATGAGTCAAAAAGTCTTTTTAGTTCGTGTTCATGTGTTTCGTTATTGATTTATTTTAAACCCTTTGAACTTCAAATATTATAAAACGAAAATATTTTAGGGCGTTGTTATTAAAAAAATGTGTTTTCACTTGGTGAATCAGCACTCATTTGCTAACTTTGCTTGCAAATTTTTATCACATGGGATTATTTTCAAACTTATTCAAACATAAAGAACAAGCTAACGAGACAGGTTGGCGCGTGGGTGGCATGGAAGACTTTATGATGCTCATCCGTGTTTATTACCAAGCTGTTATGGCTGCCAATTTGGGCATTAGTAACCTTTCAGCATTGCCCGACTTGCGCGTGTTTAAGCAAACATTACACGTGCCTACAGTAAATAATAAATTGGGCATTGGCGAGAAGAATCGTTGTCGTAAAATGCTTATGGAAATATACGGCATCGAAGAATTCTTCTTTAAAGAAATCGATCAAAGCATTAAGCGTCATTGCCGCAATGTGAACGATGTACGCAACTATCTTTTCCTCTTTCAAGGATTTTCACAAGAGCTTATGATGCTTATGGGTAATATCATGAAGTGGAAATTCCGTCTCCCTTCAATGTTCCGTCAAGCATTGCGTAATCTTACAGCAAAAGCTGTTAATGATGTGCTTACAAAGGATAATTGGAAAGACGAAGGTGTGCGTAAAGCATGTGCTTCGGTGCGTCGTTACCAACAACAGTTAGGGTATAGCGCAGATTGGATGACTACCTACGTGTATAACGTGGTGATTCTTGCTAAAAAAGAACCCAAGCCCACCGATAAGGACGAGTAAATCGTCAACATCCCTTTTAAAAAAGTTCCCTTACTCCTGTAATTAAACTAATAAAAGACACCGTAAAAAGTAAAATAGAACTTGTGTGGTGCAAGTATTCCTTACAGGGGATTTATAAAAACTCTTCACAAACCGCTCTTTTTTTTGACGAAATGACTCAAGAACAAGACATAGAACTTCGTAATTTTGAAGCACGAGTGCGTCAGCTTATGTTGGCGTATCAAGAAGAGCGTAAACGTAACGCTGAACTTCAAAATAAGTTGGATACGTGTCAGCAACAACTTGCTGATGCGCAGTCTTGTGCTGAAAAGTGGAAAAAAGACTATGAGGTGCTTAAAACGGCACGTATGATAGAGGTGAGTGGGGATGATGTAAAAGAGTCGAGAGCAAAACTCACACAACTCATTCGTGAGGTAGATAAATGTATCGCATTGTTAGACGTGTAGCTTAATTGACGCAATATGGAAGAAAAGAAAGACAAACTCGTTATTCAACTGCTGATTGGTAAACAGGTTTACCCAATCACTGTGCGTCGCGATCAAGAAGAAGTCTATCGCAAAGCAGCACGACAGATAAATGAAAAACTCGGGCGATATGAGCAGTCGTATCCCAATTTGAGTTACGAAAGATACACCTCTGTTGCTTTGCTCGATTTTGCTGTGCAGGTAATACAAACGCAAATGCAGAAAGATCAGTCGCCTTATGAAGATGTGGTGAAAAGATTGACTGACGAAATAACGCAACTTTTGGCTGATGATCAAAAGTAATGTATGTCTGCGCATTTGGAACTTTTGAAAATACGGGCTATCTCAAAAAATGGACAACAAAGGGTTGTCTCCTATAAACAGTTATAAAACCCCGTTGTGGTATAAGTGTTGACGCATGTAGTGCGTGTGTTAGCCAAACCACAGTTCAAACCCCAATACATTAAAATGATTGAAACAATTTTTCTCGTCATCGGCTTTGTAATCGGTGGCGTTGCAGGATATAGCTTTTTCCGCTACGTACTGAAAAAGAAGTATCTGCGCATGATTGATAATGCCACAAAGGAGGCAGACGTCATTAAGGAGAAAAAACTCCTTGAAGTGAAGGAAAAATTCCTCAACAAGAAGGCTGAACTTGAAAAGGAGGTACAGCAGCGCAATCAGCGCATCTTGCAAGTAGAGAACAAACTCAAGCAACGCGAACTGGGTCTTAACCAACGTCAAGACGAACTCGGTCGTCGCAAGCAAGAGCTCGATAATGTGCATAACCGACTTAATAATCAGCAGCAAGCACTTGCACGCAAGGAGGAGGAACTTGAAAAAATGCAGCTCAAAGAGCGCGAAAAACTTGAGGAACTTAGTGGACTCTCTGCTGACGAAGCTAAAAAGCGACTCGTAGATTCGCTTAAGGATGAAGCACGTAGTGATGCACAGAGTTACATTAACGATATCATGGATGATGCGAAGCTCACTGCTAACAAAGAGGCTAAGCGCATCGTAATTCAAACCATTCAGCGTGTTGCCACTGAAACCGCTATTGAAAACAGTGTTACAGTGTTCCACATCGATAATGACGAAGTGAAGGGTCGTATTATTGGTCGTGAAGGTCGTAACATTCGTGCTCTCGAAGCAGCAACAGGTGTGGAAATTGTGGTAGACGATACACCCGAGGCTATTGTAATTAGCGCATTCGACCCTGTACGTCGTGAAATTTGTCGTCTTGCTCTTCATCAACTTATCTCAGACGGACGTATTCACCCTGCACGTATTGAGGAAGTAGTAGCGAAGGTAAAGAAGCAAGTTGACGATGAGGTTATTGAAACTGGTAAGCGTACAGCTATTGACCTTGGTATTCATGGCTTGCATCCAGAATTGGTACGTATCATTGGTAAGATGAAGTATCGTTCGTCATACGGTCAAAACCTTTTGCAGCATGCTCGTGAAACAGCAAATCTCTGTGCTGTAATGGCGTCAGAGCTTGGTTTGAATCCTAAAAAGGCTAAGCGTGCTGGTTTGCTTCATGATATAGGCAAGGTGCCTGATGAGGAGAGCGAACTCCCTCACGCACTTTATGGTGCTAAGTTGGCTGAGAAGTTTAAGGAAAAACCTGAAATTGTTAATGCCATTGGTGCTCACCATGATGAAATGGAAATGACTACGTTGCTCGCTCCTATCGTACAGGTGTGCGATGCTATCAGTGGTGCTCGTCCAGGTGCTCGTCGCGAAATTGCAGAGGCTTACATCAAGCGACTCAACGACTTAGAGCAAATTGCTTCAAGCTACGAGGGTGTTACTAAAACTTATGCTATTCAGGCAGGTCGCGAATTGCGCGTAATTGTTGGAGCCGACAAGATTGATGATAAGCAAATTGAACAGCTCAGTGCAGACATTGCTCGTCGCATTCAAGACGAAATGACTTATCCAGGACAAGTTAAGATTACGGTTATTCGTGAAACTCGTTCTGTAAGTTACGCTAAGTAATTTGATAAAATACAAAGGTGGAAATATGCTAATGGCTGCGTATGAGTGGCTATTAGCATATTCCGTTTTTGAACATCTACTTATTCATTTAATTATCAACCTGCACACTATTGCGCGCAGCATAACTTATTCTTGTGAAAACAAAATTTAATCCGTGGGCATGGATTCCCACACTCTACACAGCCGAGGGTATTCCTTATGTTATAGTAATGTCGGTAGCCACAGTAATGTACGAACGTATGGGGCTTAAACCAGGTGAAATAGCTCTTTATACTTCATGGCTCTATTTGCCTTGGGTTATCAAACCCTTTTGGAGTCCTGTGGTTGACCTTTTGCGTACCAAGCGTTGGTGGATTATCGTAATGCAAATGTGTATAGGTGGTGCATTAGGTGGCTTGGCATTTAGTATGCACTTACCCCATTATTTGCAATGGTCGCTCGCGATGTTATGGCTTATGGCATTTAGCAGTGCTACGCACGATATTGCAGCCGATGGCTTTTATATGTTGGCACTTACGCCTCAGCAACAAGCTTTTTTTGTAGGTATACGTTCTACATTTTATCGCATTGCAAGCATTGTGGGACAAGGTTTACTCATTATGTTTGCTGGTACGCTCGAAGCAAAGATGCGTCCAGCACAAGCATGGTCTATAACCTTTGCTGTAGTGGCAGTATTCTTTATACTGATATTTATTTACCATGCCATTACACTTCCTTCAACCCAAGCTGACCATGCAACAGAGAATACGGATTGGCACAATGCAGCTACAGGGTTCTTTGAAACTTTTGTCAGTTTCTTTAAAAAGCCCCAAATTGTTTGTGCCATGCTTTTTATTTTGATTTATCGTCTGCCCGAGGCCTTGTTGGTAAAAATATGTCCGCTTTTTATGTTAGGACGTGCTGAAGATGGAGGTTTGGCTCTCACCACAGGACAGTTAGGTTGGGTTCAAGGTACTGTTGGCGTAGTAGGTCTCACATTAGGTGGTATTCTTGGTGGTTTAGCTGCTGAACGAGGTGGACTTCGACGTTGGCTTTGGCCTATGGTGCTTAGCATTACTTTGCCTGATGCTGTGTATATCTTTTTGGCATACTTTCAGCCCGATAATATAACATGGATAAGCACTTGTGTTTTTGTAGAACAGTTTGGTTATGGCTTTGGTTTTACAGCTTATATGCTTTATCTTATTTATTTTTCGCGTGGCGAGTCATCAACAGCGCACTATGCCTTCTGTACAGGTTTCATGGCTTTAGGCATGATGTTGCCAGGTATGGTGGCAGGTTATTTACAAGAGGCTGTGGGGTACCTTAACTTCTTTATCATTGCCATGGCGCTTTGTGTGCTTACTTTTTTAGTAGCACGTTTGGTGAAGATTGAAACGGACTTTGATGGTGAAGAAGCAGAGAAAACTAATGCCGAAGACAAAATGGTGTAAGGTGTTCCTTATTACAAACAAAGTCGTCTTGCCTTATTTGGGCAAGACGACTTTGTTTGTAAGTTATGTTTAGTAACGTAATTGACCATCATCGTCAATTTCGTCGATATCTGCGAAGTTGTAGGATTCGTCATGCTGACTGATGTCAAGTCCTACGTTTTTACTTTCTTTGCTTACCCTCATGGGTAGGGTGTTCAAAATCCGCAATTTTTTTCTGCACGTTTTTTACTCGATAAACGT
>UQPD01000158.1 GCA_900542795.1 uncultured Prevotella sp.
TAGGCTGCATTTCGACAATACAAAATCGAAAACCTTTGGCTTTCGTTTTGTATTGTACTCAATTTGCACTAACTTTTTATAAGTTAGGCTGCATTTCGACAATACAAAATCGAAAACCTTTGGCTTTCGTTTTGTATTGCGCTCAATTTGCACTAACTTTGCACCAAATTCAAAAAAAATTAGCAATGAACGTTTTAGAACTCAGCGAACAAGAAATACAACGTCGCAACTCTCTTGAGGAATTGCGCAATATGGGTATTAACCCTTATCCCGCTGCCGAATACCAAGTAACGGCATACAGCGATGACATTAAAGATAACTTTAACGAAGAAGAACGACGCGAAGTTTGCATCGCTGGACGTCTTATGGGACGTCGCGTAATGGGTAAGGCAAGTTTTGCCGAATTGATGGACTCAAAGGGACGTGTACAGGTGTACGTTACTCGCGATGACATCTGCCCTGGCGAAGACAAGACTCTCTATAACACAGTATTCAAAAAATTGCTCGACTTGGGCGACTTCATCGGTGTTAAGGGTTTTGTGTTCCGCACACAAACGGGCGAAATCTCGGTACATGCACAAGAGATTGTACTCCTCTCTAAAAGTTTGAAGCCGCTGCCTATTGTTAAGGAAAAGGATGGCGTTACCTATGATGCCTTTAACGATCCTGAACTTCGTTACCGTCAGCGCTACGTTGACCTCTTGGTTAACCCCAACGTTAAAGACATCTTTATGAAGCGCACGCAGGTGATTAAAACCATGCGCGAATATTTTGATGAAGCTGGATATACTGAGGTTGAAACACCCATCCTGCAACCTATTGCTGGTGGTGCAAGTGCTCGTCCGTTTATTACACACCATAACTCACTCGATGTTGACCTCTACCTCCGTATCGCTACGGAACTTTACTTGAAGCGTCTTATTGTTGGTGGCTTCGAGGGTGTATACGAAATCGGTAAGAACTTCCGTAATGAGGGTATGGACCGCAACCACAACCCTGAGTTTACTTGTATGGAACTCTATGTTCAATATAAGGACTATAATTGGATGATGTCGTTCACCGAAAAACTCCTTGAACGCATTTGTGTGGCTGTTAATGGTAAACCCGAAAGTGTTATTGATGGTAAGACCATTAGCTTTAAAGCTCCCTTCCGTCGTTTGCCCATTCTTGATGCTATTAAAGAAAAGACTGGCTATGACCTTAATGGTAAGAGCGAAGACGAGATTCGCGAAATCTGCAAGAAACTCAACATGGAAATTGACGACACCATGGGTAAGGGTAAGCTTATTGATGAGATTTTCGGCGAATTCTGCGAAGGCACATACATTCAGCCGACCTTCATTACTGACTACCCCATTGAGATGTCGCCGCTCACAAAGAAGCATCGCGATAACCCCACACTCACTGAACGCTTTGAGTTGATGGTTAATGGTAAGGAGTTGGCTAACGCTTACTCTGAACTTAACGACCCCATCGACCAGGAAGAACGCTTCCAAGATCAGCTCCGCCTCTCTGAAAAGGGTGATGACGAAGCCATGTTTATTGACCAAGACTTCCTCCGTGCTTTACAATATGGTATGCCTCCTACATCGGGTATCGGCATTGGCATTGACCGTTTGGTGATGTTGATGACGGGTCAAACTCAAATTCAGGAAGTGCTCTTCTTCCCGCAAATGCGTCCTGAAAAGAAGGCTCCACGCGATAAGGCAGACAAGTATGTGGCTGCAGGCATTGCTGAAGAACTCGTTCCTATACTCCAAAAGGTGGGTTACTATTTGGTAAGCGACCTTAAGGACGTGAAGGCTCAAAAGATTCAGCAACAGATTGGCGAAGTGATTAAAAAGTATAAACTCGATATCACGAAACCAAGCGTGCAGGACATTGAGGCTTGGAACGTGTGATGTGACACACGTTAATTACTTCCCCCCCCCCTATTAGCTCATTAGCTCATTAGCATATAAACATCGTGTACGACTTAGGAAACATAGCTGTGATGGGCAGCGGCTCGTGGGCCACCGCCATAGCCAAGATGCTACTTGAAAAAGTGGAGCATCTGCATTGGTATATTCGAAGGCAAGATGCCATCGACGACTTTGTACGCACTGAACACAACCCATCGTATCTCACAAGCGTACACTTCGACACTTCGCGCATTACTTTCTCTACCGACATCAATGAGATTGTACGCTCATGTCGCACATTGGTGTTTGTTACACCTTCGCCTTACCTCAAAAATCATTTGAAGAAGCTTAAGGTAAAGCTACACGACAAGTTTATCATCACTGCCATTAAGGGTATTGTGCCTGATGAAAATTTGGTTTGCTCTGAATTCTTTCGTCAAGTTTACAATGTACCTGATGAAAATTTGGGTGTTCTTGGTGGACCGAGTCATGCTGAGGAAGTTGCACTTGGACGTCTTACTTATCTCACTGTGGGATGCTCTGACAATGAAAAAGCACGTGCATTTGCCGAGACTATGGCTTCGAGCTATGTTAAGACTAAGACCTCGTGCGATGTAATTGGCATTGAGTATGCTTCGGTGCTGAAAAATGTTTACGCCATTGCAGCTGGCATTTGCAACGGTTTGAAGTATGGCGACAATTTTCAGAGTGTGCTCATGTCAAATGCGGTGCAAGAAATGAATCGCTTTTTGCAAGCTGTTTACCCCATTGACCGATGTGTGTATGACAGTGTTTATTTAGGCGACTTGTTGGTAACAGGTTATTCAAACTTTTCGCGCAACCGCGTGTTTGGTACCATGATTGGTAAAGGTTACAGTGTAAAGTCTGCGCAAATTGAAATGGAAATGATTGCTGAGGGTTATTATGGCACTAAATGTATGAAAGGCATTAACCGCTTTTATCATGTGAACATGCCTATACTCGATGCGGTCTACAACATTCTTTACGAACGCATTTCGCCCAGCATCGAAATAAAATTGCTTACTGACTCGTTTAGATAAGCGTGCTACACTAATAAAAAAGCAACACGTTTTGAACGCTCTTTTTGGGGGTCTTCAAAACGTGTTGCTTTTTTGTGTTTTACAAATCTTGCCTTAGAACTTGTCGGAAAAGTAGGGGAGATAAACCAAGCAATGAAAGAAGGTTACATGTCCCTTAATCTTCATCCTTTATAGGTACCTGCGTCGTTGACTTTACATTGCCAATAACAAACACACTGTTCAGACTGCCCAGGCAGTGCATTTTACCTAAGGTGTTCAACATAAAGTCTTGATAGGCCTCCATGTTGCGCGTGTGTACTTTTATAAGGAAATCAAAATCGCCACTTGTGTTATAGCAATCTGTAATTTCATCAATGTTCTGTACGGCATCCATAAACTCTTTGATGTAGTCGTGCGTGTGTTGTTTAAGTCGTATGTTACACCAAATGATGATATTGTTGCCCACTTTGCGTGAATCTACCAATGCTACGTACTTCTTGATGTAACCCTCACGCTCCAAACGTTTTTGACGGTCGAAGGTGGGTGACGATGAAAGATGTACCTTGTCTGCCAATTCCTTGGTCGTTAATTTGGCATTGTCTTGTAAGGCTCTAAGTATGGCTTTATCTGTTTTGTCTAAATTTCCCATTCTGTAGATATTAAATTATGAAGGAAGAAATTCTGAATTGTTATATTTATGATTGCAAATATAGCATAATTTCCCGTATTTTGCAATACGATTGTTCTGTGAAAAAAATACATCTAACTTTGCAGCCGTAAACATTTAGCAAACTAAATAATTAAAGGAAATATGGCAAACAACACAAACTTTACAGACAATGCACCTTTTCGCGCAGACATCGTTGGAAGTTTTTTGCGTCCACAAGAGATTAAAGTGGCAAGAGCTGCATTTAACAATGGTGATATCACAGCCAATGAACTTAAGGATGTTGAGGATAAGTGCATTGCAGCACTCATTGACAAACAAAAACAAGCAGGTCTCCAAGTGATTACCGATGGTGAATTTCGTCGCAGTTATTGGCACCTCGACTTTATGTGGGGCTTAAATGGGGTTGAACACATAGAACTCGACCACGGCTATTTCTTTCATGATGAAGAAACCACAAAAGGCTCGTGTGCGTTGACGGGTAAAATTAGTGGAGAGAATCATCCGTTTGTTGAACACTTTAAGTTCGTAAAACAGTTTGAAACAGATGGTATTGTTGCTCGCCAAACAATTCCTGCTCCCGCACAGTTTTATGCCGAACTATTCCGTGGCGAAAGCAACACTGCCAACACGCGCCGTGTTTATCCTAATCACCAAGAACTCATGGATGATATTGCCGCAGCATATCGCACAGTGATTGCCGAACTCTATGCTGCAGGTTGCCGCAATATTCAGTTTGATGACTGCACTTGGGGAATGGTGTGCGATAAAAGCTTTTGGGAAACTATGACGGGATGTGGTTATGATGTGGAAAATTTAATGCAAATTTATCTTGAAGTAAACAACAAGGCTCTTGAAGGTCATCCTGCTGACTTGGTTATCAACACCCACGTTTGTCGTGGCAATTATCATTCAACTTGGGCATCAAAAGGGGCTTATGATGTGGTTGCACCTTTATTATTCGAGAACGAGAACGTCAATTCTTTTTACCTTGAATATGACGATGAGCGTTCTGGTGGCTTTGAACCACTCAAGCATGTAGCAGCTAACAAAAAGGTGGTGTTAGGACTTATCACGACAAAAAAACCGCGGTTGGAGGATCGTCAAACTATAATCCAACGCATACATGAGGCTGCAAAATACATTCCTTTAGAACAGCTCTGTCTCAGTCCGCAATGTGGCTTTGCATCTTGTGAAATTGGTAACAAACTTACTGAAGAAGAACAATGGGCTAAAATTGCATTGGTGCAAAGTATTGCTAAAGAGGTGTGGGGATAGTTTTTGAAAATGTTTTCCTCTGGGAATGTGATTGATGATAGGCAGAGTAGAGGGGGACGTTCAAAATCCATAATTTATCTGCACGTTTTAGGGTTATTTCGATATAATTATCAATGTTGTTATGCGCCAGCCTTACCCCATTAGAGGTAAGGCTGGCGCAAAAGATATTGATAAATCTATCAGATTAGTCAATATTTTAATTTTTGATTTTTCGTACGCCTCGCGGTGCTATAGGCCCTGTCTCTTATACACATCTGACGCTGCCGACGATCTTACGCGTGTAGATC
>UQPD01000159.1 GCA_900542795.1 uncultured Prevotella sp.
CGCGTAAGATCGTCGGCAGCGTCAGATGTGTATAAGAGACAGACTTATTACTTAATACTTAAATGTGTGTGTGCTTGCGATGGTTAACACGTGCCCAACCAAAAGCACCTAATAACACAACAAGAGCAGTTTGAATGGTGTGTACCACAAGGGCAAACATAATGGCATCTTGTTCTGCCACACCATAAAGCACCAACATAGTCTTTACGGCAAAGTGCCACGGACCTGCCCCATTGGGAGTAGGAACAAGCACAGCAAATGTGCCAACGCAGAATATAAGGAATGCAGCACCAGGCGATATGCCTGATGTAAAATTGAAACAGAAGAATGCGATGTAGAAGTGCAAGAAGTAACCCACCCATATCAACACACTGTAAAACAGATAGAGTGGCAAATTGCTGACACGACGCAAAGAGAGCACACCTTCCCACACACCTTGCAACATGTCGCGACCTTTTTTAAAGAAGGCATAACGACGCAATAAGATAAAGGCCGCTACAACGGCAGCAACCAAACAGACAAAGGTTACTAAATAACCCGTTAAGGTGAAGCGATGCAAGATGTCGCCAAAGTCTGTTCCTGTTTTGTTAAGGAACGCCATAAACATGGGTAGTTGCAAAAGAAATGCAAGTCCTGTAAATGCCAACATCAACAGGGAGTCGACCAAACGCTCGGTTACGACCGTACCTAATGACTTGGTAAATGAAACGCCATCGCACTTCTTAAGTGTGCCACAACGGGTAACTTCGCCCACACGTGGCACCACCAAACTGGCTGCATACGACATAAAGATAGAATCGATGCAGGTGGTACGACGTGGATGTTCACCAAGAGGGTCGAGTGTCATCTTCCATCGCCAAGCACGTGCCATTTGAGGCAAAATGCCAAAGGCTAACGACAGAGCCATCCAACCCCAATTCATTTTATTGAGCACATAGCCCATAAAGTCGGACCAATTTGTACCCCGATACATCCACCACAATATGCCAAATCCAAGCACAAAGGGGAGCGCTATTTGTAATATGAGTTTCAACAGGTGTTTCAAAACTTCCTCCTGATTGATTTTTGATTTATAGATAACAGTAAGGAAAAATTACATCTTTTTTTACTGTTGACAGACTGCCTTGAAATATAAAATTCCACGACAATCAAATAAAATGCTTATCTTTGCAGCCAATTAAGGCAAAGTTGTTGGCCCTGAAATGGCTGCAGCACTAATGCAAAAGTAGAAAAAATAAATCAGATGAAGTCTGTACGCCCCAAAAAATTTCTTGGTCAGCACTTTCTGACCCACTTACCAACGGCACAAGCCATTGCCGACACCGTTGATGCGTGTCCCGAACTACCTATTTTGGAAGTAGGACCGGGCATGGGAGTGATGACCCAATTTATTCTGCCTAAGAAACGCGAATTTAAAGTTGTTGAAATCGACTTTGAAAGCGTGGCTTACTTGCGCGAGCATTTTCCCGAGCTCGAAGACAACATTATTGAAGACGACTTCTTGAAAATGCACCTTGAGCACACTTTCGGTGGACGCCCCTTTGTGCTTACAGGCAATTATCCTTACAACATCAGCAGTCAAATCTTTTTTAAGATGCTCGACTACCGCCACCTCATTCCTTGCTGCACTGGTATGATTCAGAAGGAAGTGGCTGAGCGTTTGGCTGCAAAACCAGGTTGCAAGGCTTATGGCATTTTAAGTGTGTTGGTACAATTATATTATCACGTTGACTATCTTTTCACCGTAGAGCCTGGTGTTTTCAATCCACCTCCTAAGGTGCGCAGTGCTGTGATACGCATGACACGCAATGATGTGACAGACCCTGGCTGCGATGAAAGTTTGTTGAAACGTGTGGTTAAAACCACCTTTAATCAGCGTCGTAAAATGATGCGCGGTTCTATTAAGCCCTTGTTGCACGAATTAGACCAACAATGCGATGGACCTGCACCCGACCACACCGAATTCTTGGCACAACCGCTGCTTACACGTCGTCCCGAACAACTTTCGGTACAAGAATTTGTGGACTTAACAAATAATGTTGCGGCACATTACAATAAACTGGGATAAAATCAGTTTCATAAGTAGGTATTAAATCTAATCTTCGTCAAAAAAGTTTAGACGACTTCATATGCGACATTTTTCCCCATTTGCCGCAAAATAATTCAGAAAACAATCTCTACACAATGAAAACATACTTGGTAACAGGTGCTGCCGGTTTTATCGGCGCGAACTACCTGAAATACATTCTTGGCAAGTACAATGATGTACGCGTTGTAGTACTTGATTTACTCACTTACGCAGGATACCTCGGCACTATAGCCGAAGACATTGACAACGAACGCTGCTTCTTTGTGAAGGGTGACATCTGCGACCGCGGACTACTCGACAAACTCTTTGCTGAATATCGTTTCGATGTAGTTGTAAACTTTGCTGCCGAAAGTCATGTTGACCGCAGCATTGAAAACCCACAGCTCTTCCTCAACACCAATATTTTGGGCACACAGAATTTGCTTGATGCTGCCCGTGCTGCTTGGGTTATGGGAAGCGATGAACAGGGTTATCCCACATGGCGCAAGGGGGTACGTTTCCACCAGGTTTCAACCGATGAGGTGTATGGTTCTTTAGGCGCAGAAGGTTTCTTTACTGAAAAAACGCCTCTTTGTCCGCACAGCCCCTACAGTGCTTCAAAGACATCAGCCGACCACTTTGTATGTGCTTACCACGACACCTACCACATGCCTGTAAGCATCACTCGCTGCTCTAACAACTATGGTCCCTACCAGTTCCCCGAAAAGCTTATTCCACTGGTAATTAACAACATTCTCGAAGGCAAGCGCTTGCCCGTTTATGGCAAAGGCGAGAACATTCGCGACTGGCTCTATGTTGAAGACCACTGCAAAGCCATCGACATGGTTATTAACCAAGGTGCTGAAGGCAGCATCTACAACGTAGGCGGACACAACGAGCGTCAAAACATTCAGATTGTAAAGATTATCATTCGCACCATCCACGACATCATGGAGAAGGAGCCGCAGTTCCGCACATTGCTTAAAAAGCAAGAGCGCGATGCCAATGGTGAAATCTGCATCGATTGGATTAACGAAGATCTTATTACCTTTGTTAAGGACCGTTTGGGTCATGACCAACGCTACGGCATCGACCCCACTAAGATTAAGGAAGACTTGGGTTGGTATCCTGAAACAACCTTTGAGGTGGGCATCGTAAAGACCATTCGCTGGAATCTTGAACACCACGATTGGATTGAAGCTGTTAGCGGTGACGACTACCAGCAATATTACGACAAGATGTATGCAGCTAAAGGACGCTGCTAATAAGTAAACATAAGGCGGTATAAACGCATAAGAGTAACCCTTTATAATGCTCTGCGTTTATACCGCCCTTTATATTGAACTTTCTTTAATGATACGCAAAGTAAGACTTGACGATGCACCAGCCATTGCCAACATCTATAACCCCTTTATTACACAAACTACAGTCAGTTTCGAAACAGAAGAAGTGAGCACTGAGCAGATGGCAAAACGCATAGCCGATATTTCAGCGCATTATCCTTATTATGTTTACGAAGAAGATGGCAAACTCTTAGGCTACTGCTACTTGCATACTTGGAAAGAACGTGCAGCCTATGCCCCAACTCTTGAACTAACGATTTACCTTGCGCCCGAAGCACAAGGCAGAGGCATCGGACGTCCCATGGTGGAGCAACTCATTGCCGATGCCCGACAAATGCAAGTGCATGCCTTGATAGCTTGTATTACGCAAGAAAATGAACATAGCGTGCGCTTTCACCAATCCTTGGGTTTTAAACAGGTGTCACACTTTAAAAACGTTGGCTACAAATTGGGCAGAATGCTCGATGTGGTAGACTTAGAACTTGAATTGTAAAAGTCGGGGTATTCTAAGAAGCCATTCACAGACCTAAGCAAACTGCCATTTGTGTTTTTAGTCATAAATGTCCATCAATGAGTCATAAATTTTCCATAAATCCCTCGCGCTACCCCAACCCCGAAAGGGGTTATTTATGGAAATTCAAAAATAATAATTCATGAACATTTATGGCTCATTGATGGACATTTTTGACGAAATAAACAAAGACATTTTTGACTAAAAAAAGAATAACTTGCGCAGATTTTGATAATAGCTTGCTATCATTAAGAAGTACCCATTAAAAGTTGCACAAGTTATTTTTTGAACATTACATAATCTAAAGCACCGCAACAGATTTACGTATTTGGTCTAATATACCAGATAGTTTTTTACTTTTCTTGGCTGTCCAATAGTTATATTGGGTTTGAAGCTCAACCCAAATATAAGCCTTAGTACCCGTGGCTGCTTCTATTTTAAAAGCCAACTCTGGAGTGATTGGGCGCTTTCCTTTTATTGTTTCATTAAGTACAGAATAGGAGATTCCCAAAATATCGGCAAACTTTCGTTGAGTAAGTCCGCGTGCTTCTAATTCATCCCCCAAAAGTTCACCAGGATGAGTTGGTTCAAAAGGCTCTAATTCGTAAGGATTATATACTTTATTCATTTTGGCTGCTTATTTATAGTGGTTACTTAACTCTAAAATGAGACAAATTGTAATGATTTGTTCATCGCCAACTGTACTTACTTTAAATTCTATGCGATATTGCCCATTTGCTCTAACCGAGCAAAGACCGATTTTATCGCCTTGTAATGCTTCAAAGTTCAGTCCTTTGAATGGAAACAAATCTTCAATTCGCCTAGCCATTTTCAATACATCAATAGCCTTTTTATATCCTTTGACTACTTGAGGTTGAAATCGGTGTTTCTTATCACTCGTCTTACCTAACTGGTAAAGTTCACGCAGATATTCTTGGTCGAATTCTATTTGCATAATGCAAAAGTAGCAAGGATTTATTATATTCGCAAATTTGCGAATGCTTATTTTGAAGCGTATGACTATTCGCCTCTAAATTATCATTTATCGTCTTTATCACGAAATATCCCTTTCAAAGCATTACTATATTACTTTGCCATTTAATATGGTAATACTTGCCCATTTAATACGTATTACTTTGCCAAGTATTACTATAATACCTGTCTCTTATACACATCTCCGAGCCCACGAGACGCGTAGTAATCTC
>UQPD01000160.1 GCA_900542795.1 uncultured Prevotella sp.
CGTAAGATCGTCGGCAGCGTCAGATGTGTATAAGAGACAGACTTAATACTTAACAATGTTTCCTATTGTTGATCGTTTCCTGAAATATGTAAGCTTCGATACGCAGAGTGCCGAAGATTCAAACACAACACCCAGTACAGCCAAGCAATTTAAGTTGGCTGAATACTTGCGTGATGAACTCCAAGAAATTGGAATGACCGAGGTAGAGATGGACGAGAATGGCTATGTATATGCCACTCTTCCAGCCAATACCGACAAAGAAATACCAACCATTGGTTTTATTGCCCACATGGATACCAGTCCTGATTGTTCGGGTGCAAACATTCATCCGCGCATTGTCAAGGCATACGATGGCACAGACATTGTGTTGGATGCTGAGGCTGGTTTGGTTACTTCGCCCAAAAAGTTTCCCGAATTGCTCGACCATGTTGGCGAGGATTTGATTGTGACAGATGGTCACACCTTGTTGGGTGCTGATGACAAGGCTGGTATTGCCGAAATTGTGCAGGCAATGGTATACCTGATGGAGCATCCCGAAATTAAGCATGGCAAAGTGCGTGTAGGTTTCAATCCCGATGAAGAAATTGGTTTGGGAGCCCACAAGTTTAATGTAGAAAAGTTTGGCTGTGCTTGGGGGTACACCATGGATGGTGGAGAACTCGGCGAGTTGGAATATGAAAACTTCAATGCGGCAAGTGCTAAGATTGAAGTGAAGGGTGTGAGCGTACATCCGGGTTATGCCAAGAACAAGATGATTAACGCTGCACGTGTAGCTGCAGAGTTTGCTGCTCAAATGCCTGTAACCGAAACTCCCGAGCAAACTGTAGAGTTCGAAGGTTTCTATCATTTGCTTAGCATTGAGGGTAATGTAGAGCATGCTTCACTCTCTTACATCATTCGCGACCACAACCGCGAACGTTTTGAGCGTCGCAAACAATTTGTGCAGAAGGCTGCTGAATGGATGAATGAACGTTATGGTGAAGGTACGGTAACTGCTACCATCAACGATCAGTATTACAACATGCGCGAGATGATTGAGCCTGTGCCTCATGTGGTAGACATTGTGCTCGATGCCATGAAGGAATGTAACATTCCTGCCAAGGTTCGTGCCATTCGTGGTGGTACTGATGGTGCGCAACTTTCATTCATGGGTTTGCCTTGTCCCAACATCTTTGCTGGTGGTTTAAACTTCCATGGTCCTCACGAATTCTTACCAATCCCTTCGTTAGAGAAGGCTTCAGAATTAGTGGTTAAAATCGTGGAATTAACGGCTAAGCGTTAAGTTTTATAGTATATGGCTATATGTTTCTATTTATTATAGGAGCATATAGCCTTTTTTGTTTGTGTTTTCGTTTTTTTTCGACATAAATGTCTTTTTTTTTTGTTGTCATAAATGTATATGGATTTTTCGACATAAATGTCTTTTGTTTTTTTTCGCCATAAATGTCCATCAATGAGCCATAAATGTTCATAAATTATTTTTTTTGAATGTCCATAAATAACCCCTTTCGGGGTTGGGCTGGCGCGTGAAAGCATGAAGGGTATTTTTTAGTCAAAAAAGTCCATCAATGAGCCATAAATTTTTTATTGTTCAAAAATAATAATTCATGAACATTTATGACTCATTGATGGACATTTTTGACTAAAAAACGAATAACTTGTATATTACTAAGCTTTGTGCTTATATCTTCTATTTTTCTTAAACGCGCTTTTGATGATTGAGAAGCGGTTGAAGAGTTTGTACATCATCATGAAACCATCGTATACAGCTACTGCACGTTCGGCTTGATTAACCCAACGCTGTACTTTGGTGTCGGCTTCGGGAGGGGTGAAGAGTTGTGACCATGTGTTGGATATGCGCTGATGACTCATGCTCATTTCCTTGCGAAGCTGCTGCTGCTTTTTGGTTAATGCGTCGAGGGTATAATAGTTTTCTTTCATAGAACTGACTTGTTTAAATCATTTTTGGGGATTAGAGGGGTCTTTCATCTTGTCTTCGAGAAACAAGTGAACCAAGAAGTTGGTGATGGGGGCTTCTATCCAAGTGTGTCGCTTGATAAAGAAGATGCTTCCGATGAGGACATAGAAGGCAACTACTATGCCATAGGCAAGGGCTTCACTGCCTACAACCTTGGACAAAGCGGATGCTACCATCATGGAGATGAACATGACTGCTAAACCTAATAGCATAAATAATACGGCACTAACTACTAAAACGGTTAGTAAACGGGAGAACTTGCTGACGAAGTCTATTTGCAAACTCTCGGTCTTTAATGAAACGTAATGCTTGAGCTCTACGATGAGTTTGCCTATGTTATCTACATTTCTGTCGGATGAAAACATGGTGGTTCGTTTTTAATGCTACATGATTTTACTTTCACTAATAAAATCAAGGAGTAAAGGCTTAAGCTTTTGCTTATCAGCCTTCACTCCTTGCTATATAGGGTGTAGAAGTCGTCTAAACTTTTCTGACGGAGTTAAGACGACTTCGTTGTTTCTGTATGGTTAGAACAACCCTTTTTTAATAATTAGTCGTTGGCAGGCTGAAGTTCATCAGCAATGTCGTCTACCAAGCTTTCCATTTCCTGACGATTTAATTTAATGCCACGCTTACGGATTGCTTGTGCAATTTTTTCGCGAGTGTCTGTGCCCTTTTCAGGTGCAAAGAGAATTCCACATGCTGCGCCTACGGCTGCTCCGCCGAGGAAAGCGGCTAAAATACTAAGTCCTTTCATGATATAAACCTTTTAAAGATGAATAATGTTTTCGAGTCCAAATGTACGAATTTAATCTTGTATGTACACAAAAAAACGAGATTTTTTTTAGAAAAATGCAGAAATACCCATTTTTATATAGTTTAAGGGCTTTAAATTATGATATATCAAATTGCTTTTGTAATTTTGTAGCGATGTTTGCTTGCACTGTAATGACTTTGTTGCAATGTGAACTCAACGATACTTTGATTATAAAATTAAAAACATAACATCGAATTTAACATGAAGAAGAATCTCGTATTGGCTTTCGGATTGTGTGCCGTTGCACTCTTTACAAGTTGTAAATCTCGCGAAAGCGCATATCGTCAGGCTTGGGAACAGGCTATGGCACAGGACAAGTCGCAGCAGAATGAACAGCAGGTGACAAGCAATGCTGAAGAACAGAATGTTGCTGTTACTCCTGTCACTCCTACTACTCCCGTTAATACGACAACTACAACTGTTGCTACGGATAATAGCGACGTACGCGAGATTAACGCTAACTTGTCGGTTGTTAGTGGTAGTCCTCTTAAGACTTACAGCGTGGTGGTGGGTAGCTTTATCACTCAGGCTAATGCTGAAGGTTTGAAGAATAAGTTGCAGCAGGATGGCTATGATGCTCGCGTTATTAAGACTGACGAGCAGATTAAGGGTTACAACTGCTGGTTCCGTGTTATTGCTGCTTCGTATGATGACAAGGCTTCGGCTGTTCAGACTCGTAGCACACTTAGCGCTAAACATCCTGGTGCTTGGTTGCTTTTCCGTAAGTAATTTCTAAAAAAGGGGTGTGAGACTTTTGGATTGATGAAAGGTTACTGGGTTATGCGCGTACACCTATATATATAGTGCTTACTGCAAGGACCTAAGAACATACCCCCTACAATTAAATAGCATTATAGGGAATGCCCCTAAATAATATTGCATAGTAGTTGCCCAACGGCAGGTTGCACAAAAGCTGCCTGCCGTTAGGCATTATTTTTTATAACTGGCGGGATTGAATGCCTGCATACTAAATATTTCAACGAATTGGACAATTTGACTCCCTTATTAGGAATGAGTTTGGATGAACTCAAAGCCGTTGCCACGGAAGTGGGAGCTAAAGCTTTTGTGGGCAAACAAATTGCTGAATGGATTTACGGCAAGAGAGTGAAGAGCATTGAACAAATGACTAATCTTTCGAAAGCTGTACGTGCTAAATTGGCTGAGAGGTTTACCATTGGTTGCTCTGCACCTGTAGATGAACAGCGATCGGTGGATGGCACGGTGAAGTATTTGTATGCTACCGCTAAAGGCGACTTTATTGAGACTGTTTATATTCCAGATGGTGAACGCGCTACGTTGTGTGTGAGTTCGCAGGTGGGATGCAAAATGGGTTGTGCCTTTTGCATGACGGGTAGACAGGGGTATGTGGCTTCGTTGACCGCTACGGATATCTTGAACCAAATTTACTCTTTGCCTGAGAGTGACACGCTGACGAACATCGTGTTTATGGGACAAGGAGAACCTTTTGACAACTTGGACGCTGTGCTGAAAACTACCCAAATCCTTACGGCAAGTTGGGGTTGGGCATGGAGTCCGAAACGTATTACGGTGTCGAGTGTGGGTTTGGCTAAGGGATTGACACGCTTTATTGAAGAGAGTCAGTGCCATTTGGCTATTAGCTTGCACCATCCTATTCCTGAAGGACGTGCCAGCATTATGCCTGCTGAACGTGCTTTTAGCATTACGGACTTGGTGAATGTGTTGAAACAATATGACTGTTTCCGTAAGAATGCTTTGCGCACTAGTAATGAGGTGTCGCACCAGCGCCGTCTTTCATTTGAATATATCGTGTTCGATGGTATTAACGACTCGACGCGTCATGCGGATGCTTTGATTAAGTTGGTGCAAGGATTGGAATGCCGCATTAACTTAATTCGCTTTCATGACATTCCGAATACGCCTTTACATGGTGTTTCGGACGAACGTATGGTGGAGTTTAGAAATTATCTTACTTCACATGGTTTGTTCTCGACCATACGTGCCTCGCGTGGACAAGACATCTTTGCAGCTTGTGGCTTGCTGAGTACGGCAAAGCAGGAGGCTATGAAACGAGGAGAGGATATTTAAGATAAGAGGGACCTTAATATAATAAAGGACTCATTATATAATATACTCAAGTTTAGGATTTAGTCAAGACGGGCTGAATTATCGTGCAAACCGAATACAATCAAGCCTGCTTGAATTGTTGAGGTGCAGCCGATAATGCACGGGCTGAAAGCCCAATAGCACATAGCACAGGGCAAGCGAAGCGACACCCTGGGTGTTACGGATTGCCATAGTATTGACGCCC
>UQPD01000161.1 GCA_900542795.1 uncultured Prevotella sp.
TGACGTAGCTTTGAGCAAAGCTCTTGATAATGGAGTTTCTGTAAACGAACTGAAGGAGGCTTTCTCACAACTCTATGCCTACACAGGCTTCCCCCGTTCGCTCAATGCACTTAATCGGTTGAAAAATGTGCTTGATGACCGCAAGCATAAAGGTATATGTGACAATGAGGGAAAGCCGTGGACGAAACCTGCACTGTGGAATGATGCTTCTGAAGCTTTGAAAAGAGGCACAGAAGTACAGTCGCGTCTTGTGGGTGGACGGGAATACAAGTATGATTTCTGTCCTCAAGAAGACTATTACCTGAAGAGCCATCTGTTTGGTGACATCTTCGCAGGCGACCAACTATCTGAAGCCGACCGCGAGATTGTGACCGTAGCTGCCCTTTCGGGCATGAAGGGCGTGGATGCACAGCTTGCATCCCATAAACGGGGTGCTGTGGCTATGGGCAATACAGCTGAGCAAGTTGAGCAGTTGTGCAACTATCTTTCAGAGAATGGTCTTTCCCAATCTGACAATGCCGCAGATGCTTGCCATGGCGACTGGCCTAAGGGCAGTCCTAACACCCATTTTGCCCAATATTTCACGGGCAACAGTCATCTTGCACCGATAAAGCCCAAGAATCTCTCTGCCGAAGAGCAGTCCGTGCAGAGCTACAGCAATGTGACCTTCGAACCAGGATGTCGCAACAACTGGCACATCCACCACGGCGCACACCAAATCCTCATCTGCGTCAGCGGCAAGGGTTGGTATCAGGAATGGGGCAAACCTGCCATTCCGTTGCAACCAGGTGATATAATAGATATACCAGAGGGAGTAAAGCACTGGCATGGAGCGCATCGTGACTCCTGGTTTCAGCATATTGCGACCCATGTGAAGACATCGGACAAGGGCAGTAACGAATGGCTCGAAGAAGTGAGTGACGAAGAGTATCATAACATACATCAGTAAAGAAAATCTCAACCGTGTCTTCCTTGTATATCTTTATCACTCAGTGGTATATATCAAGGCGACACGGCTGAGTTTCGGGTGTAGGTTTGCATCACTTTCTTCAAGAATGCCAACATGTCGAGAGTTTCTGTAAGCGAGAATTGGTTTTGTTCGACACAAAATAGCGTGTTACCATTTGCTAAGACTCCAAAACCTACCTACTTACTTCACACCTCTTTTATTCAATTCCTCTGCGTAGTCGTGCGCATTTTTTAAATGTTCTTCGTAGGTTGCAGCAAAGCTATGGGTTCCCGAAAAATCGGGTTTGGCACACATATATAAATAGTCGTGGTGTGCATAGTTCAATACTGCTTCAATAGCATCGATAGATGGAATGCAGATAGGACCAATGGGGAGACCTTCGTAACGATAGGTATTGTATGGACTATCGATGCTGAGGTGTGCCTTCATGATGCGACGCAAACTAAAATTTTGCAAGGCAAACTTTACCGTTGGGTCTGCTTGCAGACGCATGCCTTGATGCAAGCGGTTTATGTACATGCCTGCAATCATTGGACGCTCGTCGGCATTAGTTGACTCTTGTTCAACAATCGAAGCAAGTGTGTAAGCCTCATTAGGTGTGAGTCCGGCAGACTTTGCTTTGCGCACGCGAGAGTCTGTCCAATAGTCATGATACTCCTTTTGCATACGGTCGAGAAGCTTTTCGGGAGTTATGTTCCAATACACCTCATAGGTGTTGGGAATGAAAAGACAAGGCAAACTTGTGGTGTCTACATCATACTTGCGAAGCAACTTTGAGTCGTGGAATGCACGATTAAGCTGCAACGAATCGTACTGCAACTGCTTAGAAAGACGCCCCGCAAGGTCAGAAAGGGTATGTACCACAGGGATGACCAACTTAACAGTAGCTTGGCGTCCACCACGCAAATTACGCACTAAGCGCAAGGTGCTAATACCCTCGCCCGTTGTGTAACGTCCTGAATGAACGTTACCTCTATAATTAACCAAAGTACAGGCTATTTTAAGACCAACCATTTGGCGCGGATGTGCAACCTCTTGAAGTTTTACATATACAGAGTCGATATTATCATCCTTATCGATTTTTACAAACGATGGCTTGCTCGATGAACTAAAACTGCTCAAAAAGAGCCAATAAAATAACACCAATGCTACGGCTGCTGCGCCACAGGCAATGTAAATGCTTTTTTTTCTTTGATTTGTCATAATGCCAATTTCAATTTTGCGTAACTGCCAACTCGACTTTTCAACCTAAGTAAGACAGAAAACTATTGCAAAAGTACGCTTTTTTGTTCTATTTGGGTAATATAGGCAAAAATAAATCGTTTTCATTGCCGTTTCAAGTTAGTTTTTTACTACTTTTGCACAAAAGTTTGTATAATGTGCCAAGCAAAATAACTTGGCCACCTAAAATACGATAAATGGAAACATACACCGACTTCGTTAGTTTGATAGCAGAAAGCTTGCAGAAGAATTGGGATTTGGATGCATTGACCGACTATCAAGGTGTGACGTTACAATATAAAGACGTAGCACGTAAAATAGAAAAACTGCACATTCTGTTTGAAAACGCAGGAGTAGTTAAGGGAGATAAGATTGCTTTGTGCGGACGCAACAGTGCTAATTGGGCTACCGCATTCTTGGCTACACTTACTTATGGAGCTGTAGCTGTGCCTATTCTTCACGAATTTAAAGCCCAACAGGTACACGACATTGTTAACCACTCTGAAGCCAAAATTCTCTTTGCTGGCGACATGGTATGGCCTGATCTCAATGCTGATGAAATGCCTCACTTAGAGGGTGTAATTAACATTCCCGACTATTCACTTTTGTTGTCGCGCACGGATTTGCTTACACAAGCTCGCGAACGCCTTAATGAACTCTTTGGACGTAAATTCCCTAAATACTTCCGCAAAGAGCATATTAGCTATACGCATACAGCTGAGGATGGAAATGCGTTAGCGCTGATTAACTACACCAGCGGAACGACCTCTAACTCAAAGGGTGTGATGGTACCCTTCAGAGCTTTGTGGTCGAACTATCAGTTTGCAATGGATGTGATTGGCAAAAAACACGTTAAACGCGGTGACCATGTTATTTCGATGTTGCCCTTAGCACACATGTATGGCATGTCGTTTGAGTTTATCTTTGAATTCTTGCACGGCTGCCACGTGTTCTATCTCACACGCATCCCTTCACCCAAAATTGTACTGAAAGCTTTTGCTGAAATCAAACCCATCATTATCATTTCGGTGCCTTTGATTATCGAAAAGATTATCAAGAAGAATGTGTTGCCTAAATTGCAAACGCCCAGCATGAAGGTGCTACTTAAGTTGCCTTACATTAGCGGACGTATTCTTGACAAGATACGCGAGCACTTGGTGCAGGCTTTTGGTGGAAACTTCTATGAAATTATCATTGGTGGTGCAGCTTTTAACAGCGAAGTTGAAGATTTGCTGAACAAAATCAACTTCCCCTACACCGTGGGATATGGTGCTACAGAGTGTGCACCGATTATTACTTATGAAGATTGGCAACACTTCCGCAAAGGCTCGAGCGGTAAGGCTGCTCCCCGCATGGAGGTGAAGATTGACAGTCCTGACCCACAAAACGTGGTAGGCGAAATTCTTACACGTGGCGAAAACGTGATGTTAGGTTACTTTAAGAACGAAGAGGCTACAAAGACTACGTTAGTTGATGGTTGGTATCATACAGGCGATTTAGGCGTGATGGACAAGGAAGGTAACCTCTACATACGTGGTAGAAGCAAGAATATGCTGCTCGGCGCTTCAGGTCAAAACATTTATCCTGAAGAAATTGAAGATAAACTCAATACGCTGCCTTATGTTAACGAAAGTATCGTGGTGCAACGCGACGAAAAGCTCTACGCACTAATTTATCCTGACTATGACGAGGCTGAACGTGATGGACTCGATGAAAATGGTCTCCGATTGGCTATGGAGCAAAATCGCAAAGATTTAAATGTAATGGTGGCTGCTTACGAACGTATCTCAGGCGTTGAACTTTACAAAACGGAGTTCGAAAAGACGCCGAAACGCAGTATTAAACGTTTCTTGTATAAATAAAAAAGTATGATTGCTTTTTTCAATAAAAACAAGTCTGACAATAACGACCCTGCTTCTGCTCACAACTCTATGACGCCCGAAGCAGGGGCGTTGCAAACAGAGACTACACAACAACAATCTATGGTGTTGCGCTCTGAAGGACTTATAAAGAAATATGGCAAGCGCACTGTGGTGAATGGTGTTTCCTTCGATGTAAAACAAGGCGAAATTGTGGGTTTGCTCGGTCCTAATGGTGCAGGAAAAACCACCTCGTTTTACATGACCACAGGTCTTGTAGTTCCTAATGGTGGACGCATTTTCTTGGACGACCAAGAGATTACGAAAGACCCTGTATATAAACGTGCACAAAAGGGTATTGGCTATTTGGCACAAGAGGCTTCGGTGTTTCGTAAAATGAGCGTTGAGGACAACATATCTTCTGTGCTTGAAATGACAGGGCGTTCAAAAGAGTACCGTCGTGAAAAGTTAGAAAGTTTGATTGCTGAATTCCGCTTGCAGAAGGTACGTAAAAACTTAGGTGACCAACTCTCGGGGGGTGAACGCCGTCGTACGGAAATTGCACGATGCTTGGCTATTGACCCTAAATTTATTATGCTTGACGAACCTTTTGCAGGTGTCGACCCTATTGCCGTTGAGGATATTCAGTACATTGTGTGGAAACTCAAAGACCGCAATATTGGCATTTTGATTACCGACCACAACGTGGAAGAGACCTTGTGTATTACGGATCGTGCTTACCTACTCTTTGAAGGTCGCATTCTCTTTCAAGGCACTCCCGAAGAATTGGCTGCAAACCAAGTGGTTCGTGATAAGTACCTGACCAATAGCTTTAAACTCCGTAAAAAAGATTTTACTATTGAAAGGAAATAAGAACTATTGACTAAGTGAAGTCGTCTAAACTTCTCTGACGAAGTTTAGACGACTTCAATACTTCTTACTTCTTACTTATTACTTAATACTTCTTATTAGTACTTTGCAAGAATGTAATACTTATTACTTCTTACTTATTAC
>UQPD01000162.1 GCA_900542795.1 uncultured Prevotella sp.
CAAAGTTAATCAATTAACTTGGTCGAGTTAATCAATAGACTTTTTGGGGACAGATACATGGAAAATTATATCTCATCTATGGCAATTTATGAGCTTTAACCATGTGTTGCTTTATAAAAGGGACACAAAAACAGCTGTACACCTATACCCAATTGCACACCTTCAGCGTGCAAACATAGGGAGTATTGCAAAAATAGCCAGGTATGAGAATTCGGGAACAAGCCCACCCTCTCATACCTGGCTACACGATATCACCCCTAATGAGGTGTGATTGGAGCGTGAAACACAAATGATTTCACACCGCAAGAAATTGAAGTCGTCTAAACTTTTCTGACAAAGATTAGATTTGAACTTCAGAAAAGTTTAGACGACTTCATTGTTTTAAACTCAAATCACAACTACCTTCTTAGTAGCTGTTACGGTGAAACCATACAACCCACGTAAACCATAAACTACGTGACCTGTACCATCTTGCCAATATTGAGTATTCGTCCAACCATATTGACTGCCCCACGAAGAAGTATTACCACTGGCATTATACGTCCCCTTAAACGTTAGCGTGTAAGTACCCGCTACACCGATAGTCAACGTATCTGTGGGATTTTGCGACTGATGATCGTAAATCACATCATTCGCCAAATTTTGCTTGTGTACAAGTCCATCTACCGAAGGAGCAATACTCCATACGTAAGTAGTAGCATTAAGCAAAGAGCCTTTCTGACTCTGTTCTGCAACCACCACAAACTTCTCACCAGCATTCACTTTAGTCACCTTATTGCCCTGAGCATCGTAAATCTGCATACCCGAGAATATAGGAGCCTTAGAAGCGTATTTTTCATTGTTACTATCCTCCGAGCAACTAACCAATGTAGCAGCACTTGCAAACGTCAGTAACAAAGCCTTTACTATGTTCATCTTTCTTTCCTCTTTAAATCAGAATTCCGTCACCTTGTCTCATTATTTCGTAATCGTCTTCTCGACAATCCACAACAGTACTCTCACCTAATGAGCCCATTCCGCCATCAATCACCAAGTCAACTAACGAGCCAAAGGTTTCATCAATCAACTCAGGATTTAAACGGTAAGCCTCATCTTCATACCCCTCAGTAGGCAACGAAGCTGTCATTAGTGGTGCATCAAGTTGCTGTAAAATATCGCGCACTATTTCAGAGTCAGGCATACGAATACCTATCTCACCCGATTTTTTGGAACGAAATATTTTAGGCAATTTATTTTTACCCTGCAATACAAAAGTAAAAGCACCAGGCAAGTTACGCTTCATTACCTTATATATAGGTGTTGAAATACGTGCATACTCGCTAATAGCACTCATATCATAGCAAATAACCGACAAGGGATGCGATGACGGATCTATTTGACGAATCTTACAAATACGCTCCACAGCACGCTCTTTCAAGGCATGACATCCCAAGGCATAGGTTGTGCCTGTGGGATAAATAATCACACCTCCATCGCGCAACACCGAAACTATTTGTTCGATGCGGTCGGGAGGATTGTTTTTAGCGTACAACTTTAGCATAACTACTTACCTCTTTAAACAAACGGTATTAAAACGTTTTGAGTTTTTGATAAAGGCGCTGCACGGGCAAGCCCACCACATTAAAGTAGCTACCCTTAATCTCTTCAACAGCTACAATGCCAATCCATTCCTGAATGCCATAAGCACCCGCCTTGTCAAAGGGGAGGAAGTTATCAACATAATAGTTGATTTCCTCATCGGTTATCTCGGCAAACTTAACTTGGCTTGTAACACCAAAATTCTCAGTTCTTTCAGCCGTAACAATTGTCACACCCGTAATAACTTGGTGCGACTTGCCCGAAAGTTTATGAAGCATTTCTTTTGCCTGTTCAGCATTCTTTGGCTTACCCATCACTTCACCATCAACATACACAATAGTATCGGCAGTAATAAGAAGCTCGTTGGGAGCCATTGAGGTGCGATAAGCCTGCGCCTTATTGCGCGAGATGTAACACACAATGTCTTCGCCGCGTAAAGAATCGGGATAGCTCTCGTCAATACCGAAAAGGGTACGAACCTTAAAATTCACACCCATACGTTGAAGTAACTCCTTGCGGCGTGGCGAATTGCTCGCCAGCACTATCTGATATTTTTTTAAATTGTCAAGCATAACAGATAATATATTTAGCGTTGTTTCTTTTGTAACTACATTTTTTTTACCAACCAAAGGCTTTAGCATTAGCCATCCACTTGCCTTGCGCACGCAAAACTTGTTCTACCACATCGCGCACACATCCCATTCCACCATTAGCAGGACTCACATAAAGCGACGCTTGGCGAATTTCGGGAGCTGCATCGGCAGGACAGCACGGACAGCCACACACCTTCATCACTTCATAATCGGGAATATCATCCCCCATATAGAGCACTTGGTCGGGCGTGAGCGACTTTTCGTGCAACCATTCATTGAGTGTTTTTATTTTAACCGAAGCACCCAAATAAATGCTTTGAACACCTAACCCCTCGTAACGAACTCGCACTGACTGACTATTACCACCTGTAATAATAGCCACTTCAAGTCCGCACTTCACAGCCAGCTGCAAGGCATATCCATCCTTTATATTGGCTGTTCGGCAAGGCTGTCCACCCTCAATCAAGATAACATTATTGGTACTCAACACGCCATCTACATCGAAGGCCAAGGCTCGTATTTTCTTTAAATCGTAATTTATCATAAAGTGTTATGATTCATATTTAAGAAACTTATAAGTAGACTTTCGATAAGTTGATATTCAAAATTAGTTTATATAAAACAGGTCTTTTCCAGCATTGATATAATAAAATAATTTTGATTGCCTACTTACATAAAAGAACCACTTACAATTCTTCCGTTTGCAAACGATGAATACTTTGCGTCATAGTTTCGTACATCTGCTGCAAATCGGGCATATCACCAAGCAGTGCCATTTGCTTTTCAATCACATTTTCGTCCCATCGCACAGCCGGACCTGTTTGCGCTTGCATAGGCGTAAGGCTATGTAACTTGTTAGCCGTTTCGTCTATCAAGGGCAATAAACATTGTGGATCTATACCCTTGTTTTCAAGCAATTTATAGGCAAGAGCAAAGCAATGATTGGCAAAATTATTAGCAAACACGGCAGAAAGATGCAGATATTTACGTTTTTCGGAATCGAGTTCTACCACAGTTTTTGAAAGATGAGCAGCTATCCAAAAAACAATCTTCTGGGTTCGAGAACAACTTGCCTCTATAAAAACTGGAATATTCTTGAAGTCCAACGCACGGGTTTTGCTAAACGTCTGCATGGGATAAATTACCCCCTTATATGCTACATCGCCAAATACAGAAAGAGGCATACTACCTGCCGTGTGAATCCACACCGACCCTGGCAAACCTTTGCCTAAATGCTTTACTTGCATAATCACATCAGCAAGGACACTATCTTTAAGCGCAAACAAATAGACGTCTGTATCGGGAATATCTTCAAGTTTGTCAACACAAGCAGCTCCTGGCACTTTGTCTGCTAATTCTTTAGCATGAGCATAGTTGCGACTATAAATCGCAACTATATTAGCCCCGTCTACATTAGACAGAGCCTCAACCAAGTGAGTAGCTACATTTCCTGAGCCAAGAATGCACAAATCCATAATTACCGTACTTTACTTATTACAAAATGGCAGAGAAACTACCTTTCGCGTGGCAAAGATAGTGTAAATTGCATGCAGTACAAAATTTAAGCCCAAAGGATTTTCATTTTTAGTGCAGAAACAAAGCCTATTCTGCAAGGAAAAGTTGAGCATTTTAAATGCAATCAAAAAGGGGAGACTCTTCTTACAACTAAAATACAGCCTCAAAATCAAATTTTGAACACCTACTTATTACCCATGCAATCCCATCTTTTGTCTTTCCAAGAACTCCTCATAAGTACGTTTCCAACGTTTATGCGACCACAGCCACAATGCTGGTTCTTGGTTAATGGTTTCTGCAAGACGAGCAAAATAAGCATCGGTCAATTCGAAGTCAGGATGCGACTTGGCATTGTCGGTAATTTCAGTAATAGTGCAACGATAATGACCGCGCGATGGACGCTCTACATGACAATAGAACAACAAAGCATCCACCTGTTTTGCAATCTGCTCTGTACCTGTAAACACAGGGGTATTATGGTGTAAAAAATCTGTCCAATGATGAATACTACTCCACTTAGGAGCTTGATCGGCAATAAAGCCTATAATAGCAGGCTCATTCTTTTGACGCTTGCGCAAGATGTATCGCAAGGTCTCTTTCATGGCAATATTATCACCATCAAAACGACCACGCATTTTCAAAAAAAGACGATCGAAGGCAGCATTACGTAATGGATGATAAATTTGTCCTGACTTTACATTCGCATCCGCCGCATGTATGTGTAAAGCCATCGACGAAACCCACTCCCAATTTCCATAATGTGCCAAATAAATAAAGCCAAACTTCTTGCCCGTACGGTGCAATTCGTTTACCATCTCATCAACACCCACAAACTCTACTCGTTTACACATTTCACGTTTAGAGATTGTGCAGAGCTTTAAAGTTTCTACTATATAATCAGCAAAGAAAGCGTAAAACTTCTTTTCAATAGCCTTTATTTCGTCTTTGCTTCGTTCGGGCAATGCACTCATAAGATTATTATGCACCACATCCCGACGATACTTCACTACGTAATATACAAGTACGTAGATAAAGTCAGATATCCAATAAAGGACTCTGAGCGGCAATAGTGACACCAGCCATACGAACGAATACAATATTTTATAGTACATAAATTTAATAGCAAAGTTTATTTCCTACGCCCTGCAATTCGCTGAGCTTGGTATATTGAAATCGTCTAAACTTTTCGGACGAAGGATTCGATTTAAACTTTCATTTCTTCTAAATTCAATCTTCACCTTTCTTTTTGACCGCTTTTTAACCTTTCATCGGTCGTGTAGTTCAGACT
>UQPD01000163.1 GCA_900542795.1 uncultured Prevotella sp.
ATGCAATCAAGCTTGTTTGAATTGCTGAGGTGCCGCCGATAATGCACGGGCTGAAAGCCCAAAAGCGCCTAGCCCAGGGCAACACCCTGGGTTATGGATTGCCATAGCATTGACGCCCTGTAAGGGCAAAAGCATTCGATGTTGAATGATATTTTAAAGCTTCTGCCCTTACAGGGCGTCACTAACAAACGTGCTTTGCCCCAGGGTGTCGCTTCGCTTGCCCTGGGCTATGTGCTTTTGGGCTTTCAGCCCGTGCATTACGGTTTTTATGCAACAAGGGCAAACCCCACATGCACCTAATCCCCCTTAAAATTTAAAAAGGTCGTCAGTAGAGAGGAGACCCTTGTGTGTAGCGGTAAACTCAGCTGCCAATACAGCACCAAGGGCAAAACCACTGCGGTTGTGAGCAGAATGTGTAATTTGAATCATGTCTGCCGGAGAGTCGTAGGTAAGCGTGTGAATGCCAGGAACCTCGCCTTCGCGAATGGCATCAATGCGGAGCAAGTTTTCGGGGTGGTCTTTGCTACCGGTTACTGTTCCGTCAGCATTATGCACTTCGCCTTTCACCCAATCTGTCTTACGGTCTAACTCAGCAACAACTTGTTCTGCCAAAGTAATGGCTGTGCCACTGGGAGCATCAAGTTTGTGTATGTGGTGTGTTTCAACCTCACTCACATCATAAGTGGGATAGGCGTTCATGATGCGTGCCAAATATTTGTTCACGGCAGAGAAAATGGCAACACCGAGCGAGAAGTTAGAAGCCCAAAACAAGGTGTGTCCCTCTTCAGCACAAGCGCGTCGCACGTCAGCCTCATGTTCTTTGAGCCAACCTGTGCTACCGCTCACCACCTTTACTCCTTGTTTCCAAGCACGTAAATAGTTGTTGTAAGCTGCGGTAGGATTGGTAAATTCGATGGCAACATCAGCGCTGCGGAAGGCATCGCTTTCAAAATCATCCATATTGTTTACATCGATGATGCAAACAATTTCGTGTCCACGCTGACGCGCGATATCCTCAATCATGTGGCCCATTTTACCGTAGCCAATCAGTGCGATTTTCATGTTTCCTATATTTTATTTGTTCAAATACTGCCTACAAAAGTAATGTTTAGTTGTGATATTCACAAATTTCGTACCAGTTTTTCACAATAAGGCGGCTTCTGCCTCGCGAATGAGCGGTCTGGTGCTCTCCATGATGGCAAAAAGTTCGTCCATTGTTTCGGCACGTAACATAGCAATGCGTGTTTGTCGGAAATTGGGCAAGCCCTTAAACAAAGGTGTTGCTGCTAAATGTCTGCGCACGTGCAGAATGCCACGATATTCATCGATGCGTTCCACACTTTGTCGCACTTGTTCCTTCAGTACATCCAACTTCCAATCGGCGGTCATTGGAGCATATTCACTCTGCACGGCTTGGTCTACACTATGGTCGCCTATGTGCAAGGCATCGTGCAACTCCTTAAATATCCATGGACGTCCAAAAGTGGCACGTCCTACCATCACGGCATCTACACCAAAGCGTTCAAAGGCATCTACCGCCCCTTCAGCCGATGTGATGTCGCCATTACCAATAATAGGAATGTGCATACGTGGATTGCGTTTCACCTCGCCAATGAGGGTCCAATCAGCTTCGCCTGTGTACATTTGTGCACGGGTACGACCATGAATGGTAAGGGCTTGGATGCCGCAGTCTTGTAACTGTTCAGCTAAGGGAACAATGATTTTGTGCTCGTTGTCCCAACCTAATCGGGTTTTAGCTGTTACGGGTACATTCACGGCATCGACTACGGCTCGGGTGATTTCGAGCATACGAGGCACATCTTGCAACAAACCAGCACCGGCTCCTTTGCCTGCTACCCGTTTAACGGGACAACCAAAGTTAATGTCGAGAACGTCGGGGTGTGCACGTTCCACTACAATTTGGGCTGCATCGCGCACGGCAATGGGGTCTTTACCATAGATTTGTATGGCTACAGGACGTTCGGCATCACACACGGTGAGCTTTTCGAGGCTCTTATTGACCATGCGCACCAAGGCATCGGCTGCCACAAATTCAGAGTAAACCATAGATGCACCTAACTGACGGCATAACAAACGAAAGCCTATGTCGGTAACATCCTCCATAGGTGCTAACAACACGGGACGTGAACCAAGGTCGAGATTTCCTATTTGCATTCTATAATAAATAGTAGTTAAGACAGATGGGTGGTTCTAAGAAGAGGGCTTGTTTCCCTAATTTTTAGAACCACCCCATCTAATAATTCTGCTTATTCTGCGATTAAAGCACCGTTTTTAACGCGAACGGTGTAAGTTTTGCCTTTTTGGGTGGGAATGTTCAGCTTGAGTTCACCATAGCGCACATGGCATACGCCACCAGCACCCGAGGTGATGCGAGCTTGTGTGAGTTTGCCACTTTCCCAAGCTAAGTCAACACCAAAGTTGCCACGAGCGCGTAAGCCCGTGATGTTACCTTTAGCCCAAGCATCGGGCAAAGAGGGTAAGAGGTCAAGACAACCTGCATGACTTTGCAACAACATCTCGGTTACACCTGCGGTGCCACCAAAGTTGCCATCAATTTGGAAGGGTGGGTGAATGTCCCAAAGATTATCGGCTGTACCATTCTTAAGCAAATTGCCAAAGAGGATGTATGAGTGGTTGCCATCGTGCAGACGCGCCCATTGGTTGAGTTTCCAACCCATACTCCAACCTGTTGCACCATCGCCACGATGTTCAAGAACCACACGAGCCGCATTGGCTAAAGTAGGGGTGGTAAGCGGTGAGATGGTGTGACCTGGATGCAAACCAAAGAGGTGGTTGACGTGGCGGTGTTGGTCGTTGGGATCGTCAATGTCGCGACTCCACTCCATGAGCTGACCATAACGACCTATTTTATAAGGAGCTAAGCGTTTGAGAATATCTTCCCAACGTTTTACCTCGTCGGCATCGGTGTGCAATACGTTAGCTGCGTCAATGCAGTCGAGCAAAATTTCACGAATAACAGCGTGTGTAAAAGTTGTTCCTTCGTCAATCGGTCCATGTTCGGGCGAGGTGGAAGGAGCTGCTGTTAGCATGTTGCTTCCAGGTTTGTCCCACAAAAAGTCCTCGCAGAAGAGGGCACAACCCTTCATGAGCGGATAAGCCGTGTTGCGTAGGAAGTTTACATCGCGTGTGTAGTCGTAATAATCCCACAAGTGTGTAGCAAGCCATGAAGCTGCCATGGGATTATAGTTCCACGACATGTCGGCACCTTCGAGTGGAGCCGTAAAACCAAAGATATTGGCAGAGATGCCTGCAGCCCAACCGCGTGCACCCCAATAGGCTTTGGCAGTGCGTTCGCCAGGTTTTTCGAGCAAACGGATAAAGTCTGTCAATGGTTCGGTACACTCTGTAAGGTTGGTTGAGAGTGCTGGCCAATAGTTCATCTGCAGGTTAATGTTGTTGTGATAGTCAACACGCCAAGGACCATCTACATTGTTGTGCCACATGCCCTGTAAGTTTGCGGGTAAGTTGCCAGGGCGCGATGAGGCAATGAGCAAGTAGCGACCATATTGATAATAGAGCGTTTCGAGTCCTACATCCTTGGTTCCCTTGCGGTAATCAGCTAATCGTTCGTTAGTAGGTTTGGCTGAGGCTGCACCATCCAATGTAAACTTTACACGATTAAAGAGTGAAGCGTAGTCGCGATAATGGTCGGCAAACAGACGGGTGTATCCTTTTTTAACAGCCAGCTTCATCCATTTAGCCGTAGTTTTAACAGGGTCAACGCCTACATAAGCGTGGTTGTCAGTAAAATCGGGATTGTAGTTGGGAGCATAGTCCGTATCGGCCGTGAGTAACAACATCACCTCATCGGCGTGGTCAATGTGTAGCGTACCATCTGTGTTATAGGTCACCTTGCCCCCTTTGGCGATAGCCTTGATGCGCACGGCATACGCCATTTTATTATTGTCGAGGTGTGCCGTATAGCATAGCGCATCTTTACCATCGGCGGCAAAATTGCCCTCGCTAACAGGGTTAGGAGTGTAGCGCACGGTAAGCGTTTGGCTACCTGGCTTATTGGCAGAAAGGCGTACCACCATCACATTGGCAGGGTATGACACAAAGGTGCGACGCACATAGTGTGTGCCTTCAGCATCGGTAAAGCTCACGGTAGCATAGGCAGAGTCTACCGAGAGCGCACGGCGATAGTTGCTGATGCCTTTATCGTTGATGCCTGTTTCGAGCAAGAGCTCGCCCATTGTGGTAAATGAACCAAAGCGGAATTGCGGTTCGCCCGTAGCTTCGTATGGTACAGGACTATTAAAGTTTTGTGTGGTGAGTTGTGCCGCTTTGTTCCAATCGTTGTCTAAAAAAGCCTGACGAATGTCTTTAAGCACATGTGCCGATTGCTTGTTTTGGTTCCAATAGTCAGCAGCTCCTTTTGCCGTGTTGGGACCTCCACGCCACAGTGTCTTTTCGTTGAGCGTGTAGCGTTCGGTTGCTACGCTACCCATTACATTACAGCCAATGCTACCATTGCCTAAGGGCAGTGAGCGGTATTCCCACTCGTGGTCTGAATTTACCGCAGAGTCACCAGCGCGTACAGGCTTCTTCGTCTTATCGTTTTGTCCTTTCCACCAACACTGTTGTCCGTTGAGCGTGGTGGGTTGGTCAAACCATACTTCGTTGGTTTGTGCCTTTGCCGCTTGACTGAGGCAAAGCAGGGAAGACAGAAGAAATAAGGTGGTACGTTTCATGGAAAGTTGTATGTTATATGATTATTATGTGTAAAATGGGGACTAAAAACATTGCAAAGATAGGCAGTTTAAAGGTTACGAGCAAAAGGAGGGTTTTAAAATGTGCTTTTTTTCGTGTATCTTGCCTGGTAGTTTGTAAAATCTAAAAGTTTACGCTGATAATGCGCCCTGAAAGGGCAATAGCGCCTAGCCCAGGGCAAGCGAAGCGACACC
>UQPD01000164.1 GCA_900542795.1 uncultured Prevotella sp.
GTTTTTGGGGGATATTTTGAACATAAAAATAATGCGGATTTTGAACACCCTACCTCATGGGTATCAATTTATTGGTTGTTTGTTTTTAATGACAGCGTCCACACAAAGTAAGAGCGGACAAGAGTTGTTAATGCGTAGCAAATGGCGTTGACAATAAAGAATACAAAGGGAAGATAGATTGGCAAGCCAAAGCTATCGCAACTCAACATAGACTTTGTAGCAGCCAGGCGACTAAAGCTGTATAATGTTTCGGGTAAACTCAAGACCAATGTGCAGAAAGTGGTGGGGATAAGCACTAACAACATCAGGATGAAAGGAATGCCCAAAGCACGTTTAAAAGCATACTTCAAACTTTGAGTGAGTTTTTTGCCATTCAGTGCGTATTTCATTACGCACAAGATGCTGCACGAAGCCATGTAAATGCTTATTAGCAACACTGCAATCCATAACCATAGCGTGTATTTTAGAGCAAAGAATGCTATGATGCAGCAAATCACGAATGCAGGCAGAGCTGTGCAGAGCAAAGCTTTAAGAATGCGTCTCATGCGTTGCCAATCATTTTTTTGCAATGCTAAGTTACAAGTTTGGGGCATGCGGTTATTGGCTTTGTAGTAATTTATTACGTTGAAGTAGCGCACAACAACGCAAAGATTGGCAAAGGCAAAAAGCAGTGTTGCCAGAAGCAAGTAGATGCCATTGCACCAGGTAGGCACTGCCATCCATTTAGCTGTTTGTGCATCTCCTCCTTCAGAGGTGAGAAGTAAATAGGCTGGCAAGGCTTGTTCGCAAACATATTGCAGTAGCATTTCAATGAAAAAAGCATTTGCCAATCCAGCAAACAGCACGTAAGCCCAAGTTTGTTTTAGATAGTCTTTCCAGTTTAGTGCAAGCATTTTCCAGCCGTCAGCTATGCAACCTTTAATGCCGCGTTCTTTATTGTAAACAATTTTCTTTTCCATATGAGTGGGTTATATTGAAGTCGTCTAAACTTTTCTGACGAAGATTAAACGACTTCATTGCATTTGGGAAACAAAATTACTCAAAACCACTTGTATGGCAATAGCAATAAGGCTTTTTCTTGTTAAAAATGCGTTTTAGCTTTTTAAAATCGCTGTCTATGGCTTAGGGGAAGTTGTAAAAGTTGGGTAGGGGATAAACCCTTTTATCAGAATGATTAGAACAACGCTTTAATTTGCATGGCTACTTTTTATTGTAAAAATACTTATAAAGTGGAGCCACCATTAAGGCTTGAACTAATTTGCCATCGAGCAACAAATGTTTAACTTCCTCTTCATCCATGAGCATCACTGTGAGTTCTTCGGTTGCATCAAGGTGTTGTTCGCCCACCTTTTCGACGTCTGTTGCTAAGAAACAATGCGTAAGATTATTTTGTGATCCAGGATTGGCACAGATGGTCATCAGTTTCGTCCATTTACCACCAGCATAACCTGTTTCTTCAAGTAATTCGCGTTGGGCTGCTTGCAGTGGTTCTTCACCTTTTTCCATTACACCGCATGGAATTTCGGTGCTGTTTACACCCAAGCCATGACGATATTGGCGTTCCATTATGAATTTTCCATCTTTGGTAATGGCAATCACGTTAACCCAATCAGGGTATTCAAGCACGTAATATTCATCGTTAATACGTCCGTCTTCAAGCAAAACTTTGTCGCGACGTGCTGTGAGCCAAGGGCGCTTTACGAGATATTCAGACTCAAGAATTTTCCATTTTGTATCTTTTGTTTCCATAATGTTTTTAGTTGTGTATTTAGGGGGGACTTTAGTAGGTGAATGCACAGGAGAATAATCAGATAGATGTAGATTAAAATAGAGCTCTGAACACCTTATTTTTTTGACTCACATTCAAGATACAAGTCAATGTCTCTTTGCATAAAGCAGCAAAAGATGACATTGCCCGTGAAGATGTCATTGAGCAGGCAATGTTTCACCGTATTCCATGCAATTGGGGCTGCTTGACTGGCTGGGTAGCCATAAACGCCTGTGCTAATGCATGGGAAGGCAATGCTACGTAATTTGTGTTTTTCGGCAAGGCGTAATGCCGATTCGTAGCATTGGGCTAACAATTTTGCTTCGTCTTGATTGCCTCCGTGCCATATAGGACCAACGGTGTGAATCACTTTTTTGCAAGGTAAATTGTAAGCGTCAGTTATTTTGCTTTCGCCCGTATTGCAGCCACCTAAAGTGCGGCATTCTGCCAACAGTTCTTTACCTGCAGCACGATGAATGGCACCATCCACCCCTCCGCCACCCAGTAACGAGTGGTTGGCTGCATTTACAATAGCGTCAACATGCAACTGCGTGATGTCGCCTTTTATAATCTGAATTTTGTTTGTCATTTCTTTTATAAACATATTTGAGTCCCATTCATGACTGTAATCCGTTGTTCCGTAGAGATAGGCTATGGGGTACATAGCACGTCCCCAATCGTCCGATTGAAATTCGCGGGCAGGTTCGTCGGGTTCGAATGCCACGGGGGTCATCTGGTTGTCAAGCCCAATGGGTTGATACATGGCTTCAGTCCACGTGGGGGATAGGGAGTGTCCATGTATGGGCATTGACATCTTGGTGCAGAAGTCGCGGCGAGCAAAATCTTTTAATTTTTCAGCATCCTCTGTGAAAGCCTTGATTTGGGTGAGTTTAATGCCTTGCTCTTGTGCCAATAATAGGGCTCGGGCTGGAAGTTGTAAGAGTACCACTTGAGTCTTTCCCATGTATTGAAACACATCGTACACCATAAAACAAGCATTGTTATAAATAACGTCTTCTTGAAAGGGGAGGGGATTTATGGCGGTTCGTAGGAAACGCATGTGTTCCTTTACCGAAATTAGTTTTCTTGTGGCAATAAAAAAACGCAGTTTACACGTAGGTCGTTGCAAACGTTGTGAAGCTTCAAGGCATTGTCCGGCACGCAATATCTGTCCGCGTTTATATAGTTTCTTGACATTGATGGGGGCATCCGTATCGCGATAGTAGAATGTTAAGGGAACCCAAGAGTATGTACCTGTGTAATCGTTTAACTTGGATAGAAACTTGTCTACGTCAAAGCGTTTGGGATGAAATGTCTTTACAACGATTTGTTGGGCAATAACCTTTAATTGGCTTTCGGGGATGTAAAACTTCACTTCGTCTTCGGGAATATAAGGCGTGCCATCTGAAAGGTCTGTTGCTGCTTGGTGTTTGGAGTAGATGTGGCGTGTGCCATCGGGATAAAGCAAGTAACACGCTTTTTCGTCCTCAGCATACCAACAATCTTTGTCTTTGTAATTGTTCCAATGTAGACAGCTGTATTGGCATGGAAAGAGATATGCACCATTGAGCCTTACTATTCCATAGAGTTTAGAAGTCCCGTGTAGCGCACAGGTGGCAAGTCCATTTTCAAAATGCAACGGATTGTCATACCAATCGTTGTTGAAGCGCGTGCCATCATAGTATGCTGCACTATAGAGGGTCGCATTGTTCTGATCCATTCGTTTGCCTACAGAATATAGTCCATCGCGCAATGTGGCATCCATAATGTCGTATGTGTGCGAATTAGCAAGTTCAAGATATTTGTTGATAAACACCCATTTGTTTTGCCAATTTAGTGCAGGTGCTACCTCGTTGTGAAACGTGCGGATAACCTTGTATTGCTTGGAATGTTTAGGATATTTGCTAATGGAATACGAGAATTTTCCAGCATCGGTAAGAAAACCTTTTTCGTCATCTTCATCGTATGCTACGTAGCCTCCATGTACATGTGCATTGATGTGTGTGTAGGTGAAAGGAGTAACGGCTTCACCTTGTTCGTTAACTAATCCCCAAGCATCATCTTTACGAGCACGGGCTGCTCCGTTGTGAAATACGCCTAAGTGAGTGAGCTGTTTATCGTGTGTAATGACCCATTGTCCCTCAAGGTCAACCGTTCCGTATACATTGTCTTTAAGTACACGAATGTAGCCATCCCCATCAAAGTCGAGAATTTGGTCGTATTTACACGGAATAACCCACGCTCCTTCTGTGTTCTTTAGTCCATAGAATTTGCCCTCTGAGGCTATTGTTAGAGTTGATTTTTTGAAAGACATAGGTAGATGATTTGAAGTAATGTCTATAAATAGGTGTTCAAAAGTGAATACTCCTTTTGAATTTACATTGCTATGATTCTATGAAATCGTAATGCAAGAATTTCTTGAAATAGCGTAGCTCTGAAAATTTCAAAAATCAACTTTCAACGTACCACACCACATTTACACTATCAGACACAGCAAGGTCATCGGGTGTAATGTCGAGTGATGAAGCATCGCAGCAGCATGCCTCTTCGGCACCATGAATGTTGCGTGCTTGTGAGTAGATGTGAATTTCTTGTTCAGAATAATCAATACTCTTCACTGCCCCTAACCGACAACCACAGGCTTTTGTCATTATTTCGGCTTTCTCTTTAGCATCTTTCACAGCCCGTTCGAGCATGCGAAGCTGTGAAGGACGCGGATCTTTCACTGTGTAGCCAATGTTTATTTCAGCTTGTTTAAGGTGTTTACCTATAAGTCGTACAATTTGATTGAGCAGTATATTATCCATGCCCAAATCAATTTTTACTTGGTGGTTGAGTTCAAAGCCTAAAAACTTTTCTCCCTTGTAATTGTGATATTTGTCGTACTCTGTTTGAGTGCGTTTTTCAATGTCCAAACTTTTGGTTTTGGGTAGTTGGGGGTCCACTTTCACCTCGTTCATAATCTTAACCAACCAGTCGGTGTTCATTTTAGCCTGTACGTATGCTTCCTCGTAGCTATCGTGCAGACTCACAAGTGAAATGCAGATGCGAGTAACATCGGGAACTACGTGAATGCAGCCCTGTCCTGTAACTGTCTCTTATACACATCTGACGCTGCCGACGATCTTACGCG
>UQPD01000165.1 GCA_900542795.1 uncultured Prevotella sp.
TCGTCGGCAGCGTCAGATGTGTATAAGAGACAGCTATCATTAAGGAGAACTCGTTAAAAGCATATACTTGATGCCGTTTTTTTCAGAACCACCCTGTAACCACTTTTTTTGCTGATGTAAAGCAATATCTGTTTTTTGCAACCTATGTTCAGTTTTCAACCGCTTAAAACATTTCTAAAAAAATTTATTTAAAAAAGAGCCTATTTGTTGCGCAAATCTCAAATATAATATTTACCTTTGTCGTGTGAGTATTACAAATTTAAAAGGAAAAACAATCACTCATTCCGAACTTTAGAACATCTTAATAATTACTATTTCATAAACCTAATGATTATGGCAAATCCCTTTATCAAACGCATACTCTTTAGTGGAGCATTGTGCGCTGGAGCGGCTTTGATGCTAACAAGCTGCTTGGACGACTCCTACGACTTGAACAAAGTGGACCTTACTATGGGACTTGGCAGCGACGGACTGGCAGTAACCCTTGGTAACACCGAAAATATCTTACTGAACGACATCCTTGACACAGATGAATCGGTGAAACTTGACACAAAAAATCGCTATTACTTAGTGGAAGAAGGTAACACCAACATTAACATGAAGGTAGACGGCTTTAGCACAAATATTGCCGATACCAAACTTAATATGGATGCACCTGTTCTTTCTTTCAATGATGTAAAAAAATCAGTTGAAGCAAGTTTAGGTGTAACTCTTGGAGATAATGTTACTTCAATCCCTGTAAGCAAGAATTTGGCGAGTTCTGGTAGCGCCGATGGTAAACAAGCTTTAGACTTTGAGGTTACGGGCATGAAAACAGATGTTACCTACCTTGAAGACTTGGCGATTGAAGATACTGACGTTAAACTCATGCTCTATACTGCAAATACACCTGCTAACATGCCCTTTGGTGTAATTAGCATGAACAATGTAGAGATTAAGCTGCCTTCTATTTTGAGAGTAAAGGAAGGGTCGTTAGCAAGTGGTTGGACACTTGACAACTCAACCAACACACTCAAGTGCAGTGCTTTGAATTACGACAAGGCAAAACCTGCTATTTGCGCATTGCAAGTAAATAAGGTTGTGCTTAAACGTGCTCCTAAGAATGGTAAAATTGTATTTACTAACGATGAACTTACGGTTAAGATGAGTGCCCAAAAGGTTACCTTTGGTGCTACTCAAGATTTTACCATGGGTAAGAACGACGTAGCTTCTGTACGTCTTGACATCGTTGTGGGCAATCCTAACACTTCAAAGAGCAATCTTACCGTAGTAGAAGCTACTGGTAAATTTAATCCTGCAATCAACCCCAGCATCAACCCCATTAACATCAGCAACTCATTGCCCGACTTCTTGCAGGACGATGAGGTAGCACTCGACGTGGCTAACCCCACCTTGCGCTTTAAGTCTGACTTTACAAACATCCCAGTAGGTGTAAAGTTTAGTGGTGTGCTTACTTCTGTGTTTAACGATGGTGTAACTGCTAAGCGCAGTGTAACATTGCCTGAAAAATCGTTTGAAAACAACAAGCAGAACGTGCTTTACTATGCACAAACTGCAACTCCTTATGATCCTGAAGGTTTGCCCGAAGTTTACGACAAGGCTGTGGTGCCTACCCTCAACACACTTGTTAGCAAGTTGCCCGAGAAGATTGATGTAGACTTGGCGAATGGTAAAGTAAAGGTAAAGGACCAACTCTACACCATTAAGCTGAACCAAGAATATGCAGCAGATGCTGCTTACAGCGTGTTTGTACCCTTCGAGTTTAACAATGGACTTTCTATTGTATACAACGACTCTACCAACAGCATCAATAGCGATGTCGAAAAGTATGCAGCCGAAGGTATCCGCATCAGTGCTTTAGCTCAGAATGCCATTCCACTCGACCTTAATATAAACATCGAAGCACATGGCGTGGATGGTCGTGTAATTAACGGCATCGTGTTTACACCTGCCAAGGTAAACGCTGGTAGTGGCAAGTCTGTTGTTGATGCAAATGGTGCAAGTTCATTCGAGGTTAAAGAAACTCCTATCGTTCTCGAAGCTACATTGAGCGACCCGAACTTATTGAAGAAGGTTGACCGCCTTATCTTCAAAGTACGCGCAGACAATAAGGACACAAAGGAGAGTCATGAATTGGTTTCAACTCAGTTCCTCCGTATGGCAAACATTAAGCTCCGTCTTAAGGGAGCAGTAACGGCCGATTTTAACTAATTTAGTTTATTATCTTGAAACGATTACTACATTATGAAAATCCATCATATACTCTCTTTGGCCGCACTGCTTAGCATGCCTGCTGCGGCGCAAGAATTGCAGACATCTTATTTCTTGAACTCCTCAGTAAATCGCCATGAAATGAACCCCGCTATGCTCGACCATTCTTATGTGTCGATGCCGCTCTTCTTTGGCAATGTCAATGTAGGAACTACGGGTAACGTGGGTTTAAAGAAGTTTGTTTACCAAATGGACCCCTCATGGCAGGGCTATAACCTCAATGGTGGCAACAATCTCACCACCTTTATGCACCCCAATGTTGATGCGAATGAGTTTTTAGGTGGCTTAAAGGACAAGAACCGCATCTCGGCAAACATTAAATATCAAATTTTTGGCTTTGCCTTTAAAGCCTTTCATGGCATGAATGTCATTGAGCTGAATATGCGCTCTAACACCAACATCGCATTACCCAAAACGCTCTTTGAATTTGCTAAAACAGCAGGTGCTAAGGAGGATTACAACATCTCGAACCTTGGCATACGCACCGAGAACTTTGCAGAACTTGCATTGGGCCACTCACATAAAATCAACGATAAGATTACGGTCGGTGGTAAGATGAAGTTCCTCTTTGGTTTGGCTTATGCTGATGTAACTGCCAAGAATGTAGATTTGCACCTTTCAGAGGACGTATGGACTATCAAGGGTGATGTTCGTGCCAAGGCTTCGCTTATGGACACTGAGATTGAACTCTCTGATAAGACAGAACCTGTTCAAAACGTACCTGCCGGACAGACACCACGTCACCGTGTACATGGTCTTGACGACTTTAAGGCTGGTCTCTCAGGCTTTGGTCTTGCATTCGACTTGGGTGCGACCTATCAAGTATACGAGGACTTAAAGGTAAGTGCAGCTGTAACCGACCTTGGTTTCATAAATTGGAAGAATACGCACCAAGCTTCATCTACAGGCTCTTGGGAGTTCGATGGCTTTGACGAGGACATTTATGCAGGTAGCAACCGCACCGAAACCAATGAAATTGGCGACCAGTTTGAAGCGCTTGGCGATGACCTTGGCGACATCTTTGCTGTTTATTATGATGGCAAAAAGAGCGAAAGCCGTGCTTTGGCAGCCAACATCAACGTAGGTGCTGAATACACCTTGCCTTACTACCGCAATCTCACCTTCGGCTTCTTCTACAATAGCCGCATTGCAGGTTGTCATTCATACCACTCAGGAACATTCTCGGCTAATGTAGCACCTGCCAAGTGGTTTGATGCATCATTGAGCCTTGGCTTTACCAGCACAGGTGTAACAGGTGGTTTGGTTGGTAGTCTCCACGCTAAGCACTTCAACATCTTTGTCGGCACCGACCGCTTCTTTGGCAAACTTAGCAAGCAGGGCATCCCCCTCAATCGTGCCAACAGCAACATCTCGCTCGGCATCTCTTTCCCACTTAACGCCAAACTCTAAGGAGATAAGTAATATTCAATTGATAAAAAAAAATATCACGCGCCAGCCTCACCCCATTCGGGGTAAGGTTGGCGCGTGAAGCATTTTGAAAGATTTACTATTTCCCTCGCGCGCGCGTTCCTATATATATATATACGTCTTTCGCGCTATCCTCACCCCATTCGGGGTGATATATGAAAATAATGAATAATAATGTATAATGGAGCATGCCTTGCTCATTATTCATTATTCATTATTTTTAGCCTCTAACAATATTCCAAACCGCTTCTTCGGTTTCGGCAAAGGGCCCAGAGTGTTCAAGCTTTAGCGTAGACATGGCAGCAGCAAAATGCCCTGCTTCATTAGGGTCTGCACCACGCGAACGCATATATAAGTAGCCCGTAGAGTAAGTATCGCCACAACCCGTAGCATCAACTACCTTTTGGGTTGGATAAGCACAGATGTCATAGAAATGGTCATTTTCGAGCACTACAGAGCCATAATTACCTAAGGTAACACAAACCTCCTTCACCCCCCATTCAGCAAGCTGTAGGGCAGCATCGTGTGCTTCCTTTTGTCCTGTAAGCACCTCCATTTCATACTCGTTTACCTTCAGCACATCAATAAGTTTAAGAGCCTCAAGTTTATCTGTCCAATCCACAGCATATACCTTTTCGCCACGTACCTCGCGCAGATAACCTTGCGAGTCAACACTCACCACGCCGCGTTGACCCAATGAGCGAATAACATCTACAGAGAAATCATCGGCTAAGAGTGAACCCAAATGAAAAATACCTGCTCGAACCTCCTTTAATGCTTCCACCGTAAAAGGGTCTGCCTTGGCAAGTACACGCTGTGTACGGTTATTTTGGTTTTCACCATACTTATTTTCAAAGTAAACGGTATGTTTCGAGGGAATAACACGCACCTCTACTCCCATTTGGCGCAAATCGTCCACAGCCTTCATGTCGGATGGTGCGAGCGAGGTTACCAATTCAAAGTTTTTTGCACCATTCAAATGATACATGGCGTGTGCAAAGTAGTAAGACGTGCCTCCCGGCATATCTATTTCGTTATTGGGCGTAATTATTTTATCGTGAGTAATGTGTCCAATGCAACAAATTTTGTTCATTCAGCGGTTGTATGTTAATATCTGTCTCTTATACACATCTGACGCTGCCGACGATCTTACGCGTGTAGA
>UQPD01000166.1 GCA_900542795.1 uncultured Prevotella sp.
TTCAAAAATAATAATTCATGAACATTTATGGCTCATTGATGGACATTTTTGACTAAAGAAACAAAGACATTTATGTCGAAACATTGCTTCACGCGCCAGCCCAACCCCGAAAGGGGGTTATTTATGGAAGTATTATCCCGAACTCACGTTTATAGGTATTCACCAAAATGAATTATGAGAAAGCGACCCAGATGGAAATAGCCAAAGCCTGCGGCCTATCAAAAGCCAGATTGGTGTATTATTTCCCATTCAAGCAGAATTTGTTCGTGGTTATTGTGAACAAATATGTATTTCATCCCCAGCAGTTGGAAAAAAGTTCCAATTTACAACAGGTTCGTTCCCAGAGTTTATCGACCAGTATTACGACCGTGTGATTTTTGCCCTAATCCGGCTCAGACTTGCCTGCGTTACGCCTAAATAGGTGGCGATGCTTCCCAGCGGCAATCGCTGTAACAAATCTGGTTCTTTCTCCAATAGTTCCTTATACCGTTCCGAAGCGATAGCGGACAACATAGAAATCAGCCGTTCCTCAGTGGCAAGCAGCTCCATCTCCGCATAACGCCGTCCCCAATTGGCGATGTGCAAGTCTTCCGAAAACAACTCTTTCAGTTTTTTCCTTTTCAATACATATAAGACGGAATCTTCCATCAATTCCATTGTTTCATATCCCGGCTCGTCATTTACATAGCCTTTCATAGAAACAAGGGTCGCTCCCTCTTTGCCGATCCAAAAAGTAATTTCTTTCCCATCCACCGAAGTATAGGCACGGACAATGCCTTGTTTAATGAAAAAGATGTCTTTCTCCACCTTGCCGCATTCCAATACTCGGAATCCTTTGGGATATGAGACTTCCGTCAGGCTTTGTTGCAACCTGTCCAAAGATGCTTCCGGCATGGCATATCTTTGGTTGATGATTTCCTTTATATCCATAGTTCATTGCTGTTGTTAGTGTGCAAAATTATAAAATAGCATACGGAAACGAGAATAAACAGATGTTTTTTGTCAAATGAAAAGTCTGTTTTTGCCAAATGCAAAAAGCTATCAGGGATTGCTTATTTATTTTTGCGCCCGAATTTAATAAATCATAAGTATGAATTGGATAATCTTATTATTAGCAGGATTGTTTGAGGTGAGCCTCACATTCTGTTTAGGGAAAGCGAGAGCGGCATCAGGTGTTGAATTTTATTTGTGGGGAAGCGGTTTCCTTGCCTCTACCGTACTGAGTATGGCTTTGCTTGCCAAAGCGGTACAGACTTTGCCTTTGGGAACAGCGTACGCCATTTGGACGGGAATCGGAGCGGTTGGTACGGTTTTGATTGGGATATTCGTTTTCAAGGAATCTGCCACTCCCATCCGGCTTTTCTTCCTCTTCACGCTCATTGCATCCTTGATAGGATTGAAAGTCGTGTCATACTGAAAGGAGGCGACAAATGAAGTATGAATTAAGAGAGAACCAAGGCATTCCGCTACCTCTGCTGGCTCTGATGGCAGTTGCTACCGGACTTTCCGTTGCCAACTGCTACTACAACCAACCTTTGTTGGGTAGCATGGCAAAAGATTTCGCGGTAAAAGACTTTTCTGCTAGCATGGTAGCGACATTGACACAGATAGGTTATGTGACTGGACTTGTATTTGTCATCCCGCTTGGTGATTTGGGCTCACGAAAGAAGCTGATATTGACCAATTATATCATATCTTCGTGCGCCTTGCTTGCTATAGCCCTTGCCCCGAACATCTATTGGGTGTGGGGCGCATCATTGCTTGCCGGCGCATCTTCGGTTATGCCGCAATTTTTCATTCCGTTAGTATCTTACTATTCCCCCCCTGCGCACAAGGTGCGCAACGTAGGGATTATACAATCTTGCCTGCTCATAGGCATTCTTGGTTCACGGGTATTCAGTGGCGTTCTGGCTGACGTATGTGGATGGCGTTCCGTCTATTTTGTAGCTTGCTTGTTTATGCTCGGATGCTTCCTAATGATTCACAAGATGCTACCCGCGCTGTCTACCTGTTCTCAAGAAAGTTATGCAGGGTTGATGAAATCTTTGTTGCGCCTGCTCTCCCAATACCCCTACTTGCGAATCGCATCGCTGAGGGCGGCATTGGCTTATGGCTCATTCTTCGCTTTGTGGAGTTGCCTTGCTTTTCGGATGAAACAGGAACCTTTTTTTGCTAGCGACGACATTATCGGAGCACTCGGTTTGTGTGGACTAGCAGGTGCATCCACCGTGGTTTTCATCAGCGGCTACGTCCAAAAGTACGGTGCGAGGTTCTTCTCTATTGCCGGAGGATGCGTAGTGTTGGCTGCATGGATACTGGCATTTTGGGGGAGTGACGGCTATTTGTGGATAATAATTGCAATCTTGCTGATTGATGCCGGTATGCAATGCATCCATTTGTCGAATCAGACCAGCGTAGTCGCCCTTGACGCATCTGCCATCAATCGTATCAATACCATTTATATGACCATTTACTTTTTGGGTGGTTCTGCCGGTACATTCGTTTCCGGTCTGTCTTGGCAGCATTACGGGTGGACAGGTGTGGTGGGGGTAGGAATTGCCTTTACAGTGGCTTCCTTGCTCGTAAACTGCTTCAAGCCCCAATGACATAAGGGTACAGCAAATATCCCTTACAAAGTATTACTATATTACTTTGCCTTTTAATACGTAATACTTGCCCACTTAATACGTATTACTTTGCCAAGTATTACTATAATACTTTTTTCATCAGACATTTTTGACTTTTTGTCCCCAAAAAGTCTATTGATTAACTTGACTAAGTTAATCGATTAACTTTGCCTTTTCAATTGATTAACTCGTACGTGTTAATTGATAGTCTTGAAAAGGGGGTATGGAATACGGATTTTGATGATTGAACTGATTTCTTTCTCTTCGGACTGAAAGGGGAGAAAAGGAGCATGGTTTCTTGCAGAATGGAAAGTTTTTATTGGTTCATCCCCAAAAACAATCTAAAGTGTCGAAAAAAAGTATGTTAACATACTTGGCGATTTAAGTTAACATACTTGGCGATTTAAGTTAACATACTCGGGCATGTTAGCTAAGTTAATTTGAGAAGGGCCTAAATTGGCAAAATGAATCGTATATCTAAAAACAATATGCTCGTCCTATGAAACGGCTGTTCGCTTAGACCCAATTGCAAAAAAAATGTACAATGTATAATGTAAAATGTGTAAGACATGCTACATTGTACATTATACATTGTACATTGTCATTATATAACTATTTTAAAGTCTTATTTCTTCGGAACACGTTCGAGGATAGTCTTAACAAACGTCCAGTACTTCTCAACACTTGGAATGTAGCAACGCTCGTTGGGGGTGTGCGGTGAACGCAATGTAGGACCAAAGCTTACTAAATCCATGTGAGGACGGAGTGTGCCAATGATGCCACATTCCAAACCAGCATGAACAACAGTAACATTGCTTTCTTGATTAAAGAGTTCACGATAGATGCCCTTCATCAATTCCACAATTTCACTGTGCATATTAGGCTGCCATGCGGGATAATCACCATCAGTTTCCACCTTCATACCAGCCATAGCAAAACAGCTTTCGAGGGTTTCAACGCAAGCCTCACGCATAGAATCGCGCGATGAACGAATCAGAATAAGGAATTTGGCATTACCCTCACCAATCTTTACAATAGCAAGGTTCGATGAAGTTTCAACAACTGTGTTGTTTTCGGGAATCATGCGATATACCCCATTGTGTGCTGCACAAAGCGCATCCACCAAATTATCTTGAATTTCTGCAGGAACAATGTGAGCAGGAAGTTCTACATCAGCAACCTCAAGCGTAAAGTCTGTTTCAATAAAACCATACTCATCCTTGATGGTCTGACGCCATTCGTCAACCACTTCCTTAAATGCCTCAACGTTTTCCTTGGGCAAAGTGAGTACTACCTCAGCATTGCGCGGAATGGCATTGCGCATATTACCACCATCCCAACTTGACAAACAAGCAGAGAAGTTTACGATAGCATCTTGCACAATACGAGCCATTGCCTTGTTAGCATTGCAACGACCTTCACTGATTTCAAGACCAGAGTGACCACCCTTGAGTTTGAGCAATGAAACCTTTACGGCTACATCGTTGGCATCAGTTTCCTGAGGTTTGTATTCGAGCGTAGCAGTCATATTGACACCACCTGCCGAACCAATAATCATTTCGCCTTCAGTCTCATCGTCGAGATTCAACAAAATATCACCTTCAAGCACATCAGCCTTCATGTGGTTAACACCATACATGGTAGTTTCTTCGTCGGCAGTAATAAAAGCTTCAACAGGACCATGCTGCAAAGTTTCATCTTCCATCACAGCCATGATGGTAGCAACAGCCATACCATCGTCAGCACCCAATGTTGTGCCTTTAGCCTTTACCCAATCACCATCAATGTAGGTTTGAATGGGGTCGGTCTCAAAATTATGTGTAGAGTTTTCGGCTGCCTGTGGCACCATGTCCATGTGACCCTGAAGTGTCACAATTTTACGGTCTTCCATACCCGGTGAAGCAGGCTTACGCATGATGATGTTTCCTGCCTCATCCATGAAGGCCTTAACACCCTTGCTTGCTGCCCAATCGAGCAAAAACTTTTGTACCTTTTCAAGATGTCCTGAAGGACGGGGAACCTGAGTAAGCAAATCAAAGTTCTTCCAAATGGCCTGCGGCTGCAGGTTTGCAATTTCACTCATAATGTATTTGTTTTTAAGGGTTTTACTTTTCTATTTTAGTAATATGCAAAAAAATAACTTGTTATTCTTTTTTTAGTCAAAAATGGTCATCAGGATTAAGTATTAAGTAATAAGTATTAAGT
>UQPD01000167.1 GCA_900542795.1 uncultured Prevotella sp.
GATCTACACGCGTAAGATCGTCGGCAGCGTCAGATGTGTATAAGAGACAGCTCATCTACCGTGACGTGAACGGCATTGGTATCGCCAAACAAATTGTGCATATTACCCAAGATTTCTTGATAAGCACCCACAAGGAACACACCTATATAATAGTGGTCGCCTTCGCGGAAACTATGCAAGGGCAAATAAGAGGTTTGTTGGTTGTAATTAACATACGCGCTGATTTTACCATCAGAGTCGCAAGTAATGTCTTGAAGCGTAGCCGACACAGTAGGCTTTTCATTGAGTCGCTCAATAGGCATAATGGGGAAGAGTTGGTCAATACCCCAAGAGTCAGGAAGCGATTGGAAAAGTGAGAAATTGCAGAAGTATTTGTCTGCCATCATCTTGTCGAGTGTACGAAGTTCATCGGGCACATGCTTTTGATGGTGAGCCAATTCACTGATTTCGCGTGTTATACTCCAATAAAGGCTTTCAATTTGAGCACGTGTTTTAAGATCAATAATGCCATGACGGAAGAGGTCGAGAGCTTCATCACGAATATCTTGCGCATCGTGCCAATCTTCAAGCATTGAACGAGGCGAAAGTTTGTCCCATATCTCTGTAAGGTCGTGTACCAATTGATGATCCTCTTCAGAAGGATGGAAATTCTCGTCCATGTGAGGCATACTCACACATTCCATAACATCTACCACAAGAACAGAGTGGTGTGCCGTTAGCGAACGTCCACCTTCGGTAATAAGATTGGGATGCGGAATATTGTTTTTGTTAGCAGCATCCACAAAGGTATAAACGCAGTCGTTCACATACTCCTGGATAGAATAGTTTACAGAACTTTCAGAGTTGCTTGATCGGGTACCATCATAGTCAACACCTAATCCACCACCGCAGTCAACAAACTCTATGTTAAAGCCCATGGCATGAAGCTGTACGTAGAATTGTGCTGCTTCGCGCAATGCTGTGCTGATACGACGAATTTTTGTGATTTGTGAACCAATGTGGAAGTGGATAAGTTTGAGACAATCGCGCATACCCATTTCGTCGAGCTTTTGTAAAGCGTCAAGCAATTCAGAAGAGTTTAGACCAAACTTCGAAGCATCGCCACCGCTCTCTTGCCATTTACCAGTGCCACTGGCAGCCAACTTAATGCGAATGCCTAAGTTTGGACGCACGCCCAATTTTTCGGCAGTACGGGCAATCGTGAAAAGTTCTGGCAATTTTTCAATTACCAAAAATACGCGTTTTCCCATCTTTTGTGCCAACAGTGCCAACTCAATAAAGTTTTGGTCCTTATGGCCATTACAGATAATGAGGCTATCGCTGTCCATGTTCGTAGCGAGCACCGCGTGAAGCTCAGGTTTAGAACCCGCTTCAAGTCCCAGGTTATATTTCTTACCGTGACTGATAATCTCCTCCACCACAGGACGCATTTGGTTCACCTTGATAGGGTAAATAATAAAGTGTTCGGCTTTATACGCATACTCCTCGGCAGCTTTATTAAAGCAGTCAGAAGTTTTTTCGATACGATTATCAAGAATATCGGGAAAACGCAGAAGTACGGGGGCAGTGATGTCGCGCGAGGCAAGGTCATCGACAATTTCTTTCAGGTCGACGCGTACTCCATCTTTTCGTGGCGATACATAAGCGTGACCTTTATCGTTGATGCCAAAGTAGTTGACACCCCATCCTTTTATGTTGTAGAGCTCCTCAGAGTCTTCAATTCTCCATTTACGCATAGCTTCTTGGGCTATTTTTTAAGTAGTTATTTTTTATCAAGTTCGGTGCGGATTTGTTCCGTCACCACCTCTATTTTATCAAACGAATCGAGCACGTCAACATTTACTACATGTTGGGCTTTAGCGTAGAAAGGTTCGCGTTGTTCAAGCTGTTCGGTAACAAACGTGCGCAGTTCCTCAGGACTTTTGTCTTTCAGCAACGGACGTTCGCCACGACTCATAGCCAAGTGTTGCAAAATTGTTTCAGGCGATGCTTTAAGATAAAACACCTCGCCCACACTGTTCATGTAGTCCATATTGTCGAAGAAACAAGGAGTTCCTCCACCACACGACAACACAACATTCTCAAACTCAGCAGCTTCGTGCAACATGCGACGTTCAAGGTCGCGAAAATGTGCTTCGCCTTTTTCAGCAAAGATTTTGCTCACCTTGGTGTGGAATCGTTCCTCAATGTACCAATCGAGGTCGTAGAAAGTGCAACCTAATTCTTTGGCAAGCGTACGTCCTACGGTAGTTTTTCCCACACACATATAGCCAACTAAAATGATGCTCTTCATGTGTGATGCTTAGTTTTACGCCTTTTTCGTGCGTGTTCGAGTTGTTGTTTTCTTAGCTTTCGCTTCGTTTTCTATGATGGTACGACACTCATCAAGTGTGAGTTCCACAGCGCGATCAGCCTCTTTTTTAGGAATCTTATAGTTCTTGCCCTTATAAGCAATGTAAGGTCCCCAACGGCCTGCACGTATTTCGAGTTCAGGTTCCTCCTCAAACTGTTTGAGATGGCTTTTTTCTTCTTTCTCGCGCTTTTCCTTTATCAGTTCAATGGCACGTTCAAGGGTAATATCCATTGGATCTTCTCCCTTGGGAATAGAAACAAAGAGTTTGCCTAATTGCACATAAGGTCCAAATCTACCCACATTGGCTTTCACCGTTTGTTCTTCAAATTCACCCAATGTGCGAGGCAGCTTAAACAAGTCGAGCGCTTCTTCAAGCGTAATGGTTTCAATGCTCTGCCCTTTGGTAAGATTGGCAAAGCGTGGTTTTTCTTCATCACTTGGTGTTCCAATCTGCACCACCGGACCAAAGCGACCAATCTTCACACTTACAGGTTTACCCGTTTGAGGTTCAACGCCCAACTCACGTTCACCCACACGATGTTCAGTCTTTTCGTTGAGTGTACGTTCAACCTGAGGCTCAAAGTCCTTGTAGAAGTTGCTAATCATCTTCGTCCAGTTCTCCTTGCCTTCAGCCACTTCGTCAAACTGTTTCTCCACATTTGCAGTGAAGTTATAGTCCATAATCTCAGGGAAATACTCCATCAAGAAGTCGTTTACCACCAATCCCGTGTCGGTAGGAACCAATTTACCACGATTGCTACCTACATTTTCTGTCAGCATCTGTTCCACCACACCCTTTTCGGTAAGTGAAAGTTGCGTGTAATTACGTGGTGAGCCCTCGCTATCACCCTTCACCACATATTCGCGGTTTTGGATGGTAGAGATGGTAGGAGCATAAGTCGAAGGGCGTCCAATTCCCAACTCTTCGAGTTTGTGTACCAAGGATGCTTCAGTGTAGCGCGAGGGTTGTTGCGTAAAGCGTTCTTGAGCCACTATTTCACCATGAGTCAGCACATCGCCCTCAGTCATAGGAGGCAAAAGCCCACTCTCGTCATTCGCATTGTTATCATCATCGCCACGGCTTTCGCGATATACACGTAAGAAACCATCAAAACGTACAACTTCGCCCGTAGCCTGAAAGTATTCTTCACGACCACTCACTGCAATATTCACCGTAGTACGTTCCAATTTTGCGTCAGCCATCTGACAGGCAATGGTACGTTTCCAAATCAGCTCATACAAGCGTTGTTCGCGTGTATCACCGCTAATTTGTTGTCTATTCATATCAGTAGGACGAATAGCCTCGTGTGCCTCTTGCGCCCCTTTTGAGTGAGTGTGATATGTGCGACGTTGGTGATAGTTCTCGCCCATTATCTGTTCAATCACCGGACCGCAACTGTTTAAACACAAATCAGAGAGGTTCATCGAGTCGGTACGCATGTAGGTAATCAATCCCGATTCGTAAAGACTCTGTGCCACACGCATAGTTACAGCAACTGGGAAACCCAATTTGCGAGCAGCCTCTTGTTGTAAGGTCGAAGTTGTAAATGGGGGAGCTGGTGTACGTTTTGTGGGACGTGTAGCAATATTGTCGATATTAAATGAAGCCTTAGCACAATCGTTCAAGAAAGCCTCTGCCTCATTTTTTGTAGCAAAGCGTTTGTTAAGTTCAGCTTTAAGCAAAGCCACCGAGCCATCCTTTTCAGGTACATTAAATAGGGCAGTAACACGATAGTTTGCTTCAGGCTTAAATTGTTGAATTTCACGTTCGCGTTCAACAATCAGTCGTACGGCTACACTTTGCACACGTCCAGCTGAGAGATTGGGTCGAACCTTTCGCCAAAGCACAGGCGAGAGTTTAAAACCGACCAAGCGGTCGAGTACACGACGCGCTTGTTGTGCATCAACCAAATTTAGGTCGATGTGTCTTGGATGTTCGATAGCGGCAAGAATAGCCGGTTTAGTAATTTCGTGGAACACGATACGTCGTGTTTCCTTAGGATCAAGACCGAGAACTTCCGCAAGGTGCCAAGAAATAGCTTCTCCCTCGCGGTCCTCATCGGATGCGAGCCACACCGCCTCCGATTTTTTAGCTTGTGCTTTAAGTTCGCTCACCACCTTTTTTTTATCGGCGGGAATTTCGTATTGTGGTTCAAAAGTATCGAGGTCAACGCCAAAGTTTTTCTTTTTCAAGTCGCGGATATGTCCGTAACTTGACATCACCTTGAAGTCTTTCCCCAAAAACTTTTCAATAGTCTTAGCCTTAGCTGGAGACTCAACGATAACCAGGTTATTTTGCATAGTTTTCTGTTTTATGGTGCAAAAGTAGTGCAAGGCGAGCGAAGAGCAAAAGAAAAAACCAAAAAGTTTTTGCTTTTGCTTTTCCGAGCCGCAGCCTCGGGTGTTCAAAATCCGCAAAAATGTTCTGCATGAGATTTGATAGTTTTATTAGGAAATTTCATGCGCCAGCC
>UQPD01000168.1 GCA_900542795.1 uncultured Prevotella sp.
TTATCAAGGTCAAAAACCGTGCAGAAAAAAATCATGGATTTTGAACACCCTACCTTTCGGGGGTGAACAAGCGCAATATTTTTATGGAAAACGTGGATTTTGAACACCTTAGCTGTAGGAACAAAACAATACGACAATTCAATTAAAAAAGATTTTGAACACCTACTTACTTATAAGTGTGTTATTACTAATCCTGTAAGAACAGCAATAGTAAAACTTGCAAATGTACCTATTAGGACATATTCAGTTGTTTGGATTTCCTTGGCTTTATTCAACTCGCCAAAACGGAATACAGACTTTGCAGCTAACAAGAAACCAACACCTTCAAAACTACCCACAAGAACAAACGTAAGAATCAATATTCTTTCTATATAGCCAATCCATTGTCCTGCCTTTGGCAGACTCTGTGAAATAGATGAGGATGGTGTCCATTGCTTAAGAAACAAGCCCAAGAGAATAGATGAAGGTCTTAACATTAACATGTATGCCATAAATGCCAACCAAACCTTTGTCGAACAAAAGACGTTAAAGAATGAATCATCTATTCCTTCTCCATACAAGAAGAACCATAATACTACAATAATTGCAATATGCAAAAACTGGTCTAAAAGAAATGTTGAAAGTGAGTACTTACAGCATTTACACTTGAACAAATCAATTAAGAAATGGCTGATAAATACTATGGTTGGAATAAGCCAACATGACCAATCTGCTACCAACAAATAAGCTATACATGCGTGTACTATACTGTGAAGAAGTAAATAAGATATGCCACTTATGCCAGATTTATACTTTCCTTTATTAATTCTATCGGTCTGCAATGTGAAATCTGCAAAAAAATGAGCACAAAGTAACTTTATTAGTACAATGAGTGTTTCCATATTACTTCCTTATGTATTTGAAGATTAACGATTTAAAATATTCAACGTAGTCCAAGATAAGTTGTCCTTTGGCAGAACTCCAATGGTAATTAAAGTTTTGCCTTGTCATATCTAAATCTTCAGCCAAATCCTTTTGTAGTTTAGGTTTAGGAAAAAGCATTGATTGATAAACGACCCTTGCCTGTTTTGCAGTCCATGATGTAATTAAGTCATCTGCAAAACGAGTGACAAGTTCTATATCGGTATTAAATTCAGACCATGGAGTGGATATGCTCAGCCTTTTTTTTCCTATATGGTCAAAAGAACGACCTGATAGTCTGAACGCTTCTCCATCACTGGTTACTATATTGTCGCTTTCAAAAGAAATCTCACCTACACCAATGGCTAATCTTGCATCCCACAATTTCTGACTATTTGGGGTTTCGGCTTTTAGTTTTGCCCTTAGGGCAATGGCTATAGCTAATGCATATTCAGGTTTGTCAACAACAACTTGGAAACTGTCACCCCGATACATCTCTAACTTTATTGGAGTTAGTGAAACGGAATCTTCAGCGCATACATGCAAAGCATCTTCTACTGTTTGCCTCCATTTGGCAGCTATATTGGTGGAGTTTACTAAATCTCCCGTGATAACACCTTTTATCATAGACTTATAAATTGATGGTTACAGATGCAAAGATAATACGTTTCCTTCGCCAAATCAAAGAATATACCTTGATTTTTCAAAATCAAAGTATTTTCCTTGATTTTTCAAAATCAAAGCATATTCCTTGATTTCAACGATTTAAAAAAATAGAATGTATTTTAGGGTGGTTCTAAAAATTCTGATTTTAAAAGTCTACCTTAAAGAATATGCGAGCATTTAGGACAAAGGCCTACCAATACATAATTGGCAGAGGTAAGTTTGAAACCTTTGGGCAAGGGAACACTGGGAACGGGTAAACCACGCAAACAAAAAGTGCGTCCACAACGTTCACAACGAAAATGTGTGTGCAAATCGTTGAGGGATGTTCCATTGTGTGTTTCGCCACAATGACAATTGGGCGAACATAAGGCATATTTGGTCATGCCCGTACCATCCTCAACACAATGAACCAAGTGGTGCGAAAGAAAAAGCGTAAGCGTGCGGAAGATGCTCGACTTGTCCACCGTAGCCAATCGACCTTCTAAGTCACTCAGCGAAAGCGCACAATCAGCACGCTCCAATTCATTAAGCACCAACACACGTACCGAAGTAGGACGAATATTTCTCAATGCAAAAAGTTCGTCACTACCCATGTGTTCGTTGTGTTCGTTGTGTTCGTGCAGCGTATGATTAGCATAATCCTTCATAAAGCAGCATTTTTTTTAAAAGAGAGAGAGGTTATCCCAAACAAAAGCCCCTTCGGCTACATTGATAAAAAGCAGCAGAAGGGGATATCGCAGTAGGTGTTCAAAATTATTTTATTTCGCCTTGAAATAAATTCGAACATCTACTTAAAGAAGTATGAAAAGTTTATCGAATGATAGTAGCCTCACGATCAGGACCAACCGAAACAATCTTAATAGGCGTGTCGGTAGCCTTTTCGATGTAAGCAATGTAGTCGGCAAATGCTTGGGGGAAATCCTTTTCAGCACGTACACCTGTGATGTCTGCCTTCCAACCAGGAAGTTCCTCATAAACAGGCTGCCAACCTTCAGTGTCATAAGGCATCTCAGTAATGGTTTCACCATCCTTGGTGTAAGCAGTACATACCTTAATTGTGTCGAAACCATCGAGCACGTCACCCTTCATCATAACGAGGTCAGTTACACCGTTAATCATAATAGCATACTTCAAAGCTACAAGATCTAACCAACCACAACGACGGTTACGACCCGTTACTGCACCATATTCATTACCAATATGACGGATGGTATCACCAGTCTCATCAAAGAGTTCTACGGGGAAAGGACCACCACCTACACGGGTGCTGTATGCTTTGAAAATACCAAACACATGACCAATTGCATTGGGAGCAATGCCCAAACCTGTACATACACCACCGCTGGTAGTTGACGATGACGAAACGTAGGGATAAGTGCCGTGGTCAATGTCGAGCAATGAACCCTGTGCACCTTCAGCCAACACGTTCTTACCTTCTGCCAAAGCGTGGTTAATTTCGTATTCCGTGTCGGTAAGGTTAAACTTACGCATGTATTCCACACCCTTCAACCAACGTTCTTCCTCTTCAGTAAGATCGTAGTCGGTGTAATGAAGCTCGCGCAAGATTTGTTCGTGGCGAGCCTTGAGTGCTGCATATTTCTCGTCGAAGTTGTGCAAGATATCACCTACGCGCAAACCTACACGAGCAGCCTTGTCGCTATAAGTAGGACCTATACCCTTGCCTGTAGTACCAACCTTGTTTTTACCCTTTGCTGCCTCATAAGCACGGTCAAGAACACGATGCGTAGGCAGAATAAGGTGAGCACGACGACTAATGTGCAAACGATTGGTCAACTCATAACCCGCTGCTTCAAGTTCTTGAGCCTCAGCCATAAAGAGGTCGGGAGCAATTACGCAACCGTTACCAATAATGTTGATTTTGCTTTCGTCGAAAATACCTGAAGGAATAGAACGGAGCACGAACTTCTTACCATCGAAAATAATGGTGTGACCAGCGTTGCATCCGCCAGCAAAACGTGCTACAACGTCGTAACGCGGTGTAAAATAGTCTACTACTTTACCTTTGCCTTCGTCTCCGAATACGATGCCTAACAAAGCATCCACTTTACCTTTTGCCATATCTGTTTTAAGATGATGATTTCTGTGTATTAAAAGTCTTGCTTTCAAGTTCTTTGCTAAGAACGTACGTTTTAGCATTGTGCGCAGACCTTTCGCAAGCAAAGTTAAGCTATTTTGATGGAGTGGAAAAGCATTTCCCTCTTTTTTTGCGCATTACAAGGTGCCAATGCTGTGAAAGCGAAACTTTTTGCCGACTATTGTTTGCGACTCATTAGCCAATTGTTTGAAGCATACGTTCGGCTGCAGCCTCTTGTTCTTCGCCCAAATCCATAAATTTAATAACGCTTTTGCTGGCAGCGCGTCCCACCTTTGTGTTGGCATGAGGCAAAACGGTTGCTGCTTGATCTAAAAATTCGGCTGCATCGCGTTCGTTGGGCACAAAGCCTTGCATAAAGAGGCGTGCAAGCAACAAATAGCCACAAAGTTGATACATCTCGCCTTCTGCTGCAATCCACTCAAATGCTTTGCTCGATGCCCAAGGTTGCTGACTAAAGAGGTGCATCACGGTGCATTCTGCCTCTTCCACATACTGCATTTGTTCTACCCACACTTCGGCTAACTCGGCATCCATCTCAGCAGGAGGCATCAACATGCCTGCCAGCAAACGACATTCGCGAATGTTTTCTTTCCACAAGGCTGCAGCCAAGGCATAAGTATGGGGTAACTCTTGTGCCATTTCTTGCAAGCGTGGCAACTCCACACCAAATATCACCTTATAGTTCAAACCCTTATCGCGCATCGAAGCACTTACAGGACCATTCATTACGCCTCGCAGCGAACGTTTAATGTAGCGCAGCTGTTCTGCCAATTCTTCGTTTTGTATAGTCATTTCTTTTTTCGTTTTTATTTAAAGTGCAAAGTAATAAAAAAAGCGTGACCCTCAAAAGGGTTTAGCAAATCAAGTTTCAGATTCTGCGCAAGTTATTCGTTTTCAGTCAAAAATGTCTTTGTGTTTTTCGTCAAAAAGGTCTTTGTTTTTTCCGACATAAATGCTTTTGTTTTTTTGGTCAAAAATGCCCATCAATGAGCCACAAATGTTCATGAATTTATTTTTTTGAATGTCCATAAATACCCCCTTCGGGTAGGGTGTTCAAAATCCATGATTTTTTCTGCACGGTTTTTGACCTTGATAA
>UQPD01000169.1 GCA_900542795.1 uncultured Prevotella sp.
AGCCGATGTCGCCGAAGAAGAAATAACCGAATTGAGTTTTTGATGAAGTGTAAAAATCAATTTTAGGAGAAGTTTCGTCTGGATTCTCCCCACCTGTATACCACCCTGTATCTTTGACGTATCCTATTGTTTCTTTTACTTGATATACACCAAGACTCGCACCGAAACCCAACTCCAACTTGCTATTCTTCTTTCCGAGCAGATAGTTTAGCTCCAACGGGACACCAACGCCATTGATTTTCTGGTCGAACAAACCTGAATTGTCTCCATAGCCATAGCCAATGCCCACACGGTATCCTAAACCAGAGTTTCCATTGAATCTGCTGTCGTAGTTGATGCCCACAATATTTTGGGCACCAAGTAATTCTACAGACAGGTTACGTGTCTTCTGTTGTGCCATTACTGCCGAAAAACAGCATAATACAAATAATGATAATAAAATCTTTTTCATATGTTGTTATGATTAAATTATATCCAAGGACAAGATTCCCGAAAACTTGTAATTATGTTGCAAAAGTACAACCGTTCGTTTTTATACACAACGCTTCCTTATGCGAAACGGCAAAATGTGTTTTATAATAAAGTAGTCTAAACTTTTCTGACGAAGATTAGATTAGAACTTTTATTTCTTCTAAACTCAATCTTCACCTTTCTTTTTGACCGCTTTTGACCTCTCATCGGTCGTGTAGTTCGCTACACTCCCTCTTCAATACCCAAGATTGCTTCAAAAATAAAGGCAAATCTTGAACTTCATAAAAGTTCAGACGACTTCAATACCCAACCTATTCAGGCGTTACTTCTTTACGCTTTATGTCCACCAATTTGTGAATTGCGTTCAATCATTGTGGCACCTTCGGCAAAGTTAAGACCTTTGAGAATGGCATTTTTGCCAAAGGACTCTTTAATTTGGAGTATAGTTTCTTGAATGCGACGCTCTTTCTCTTCTTGCTGCTTTTTAGCTTTTTGCTCCTTGCGCAATGCTTCGTAGTCGGTAAACAAGTCTAATTGAATGGGCTGCGAAGGTTGTTTGGGCACAAACTCCTCGTGCTGAATGTTACAGACATTTATCGTCATTTTGCGTATAAGCAAGTGAGGATTTACAACACGGTCGAAAATCTGCATGGCAGCTTTGCATATTTCTTTGTTCGACGATGTGAAACCCTCTAAACGGGCAGAACCATGTGTGGGGTGGGGCACACTTCTGCCATAGTGGTCAGTAACAATGCTGTCATGATACACTTGCTGAAAGTTGGACAGATTTATGCTTTCGCGGTCATAGCTTATGTCAATAACAAGTTGGTTTGTAACCAAGCGTTTGCTAAGCAAAGTAAGCGCCATCGCATCAGCCATCTCGTGCATGACCACGCGAGCTTTGTTGAAGGTATAAGGCTCTTGCAATACTTGTCCGCGACTCAATGATTGACAACTTGGGCGATAAGCACGAATGTCTTGAATGGTGCAAGTCTCCCAACCCCAAGCATGGTCAATGAGTAATTCAGCATTAACGCCAAAGAGTTTGTAAAGAACCTCTTCGTTTCGTACAGACTGTCGTGCCACATCTCCCATCGTGAACATGCCATGCTGTTCGAGTTTGCGAGCAATGCCATTGCCCACACGCCAAAATTTAGAAATGGGACGATAGTTCCACAATTGGGTGCGATATGACATTTCATCGAGTTGTGCTATGCGCACACCCTCCTTATCGGCAGGCAAATATTTGGCAACAATATCCATGGCTATTTTAGCCAAATAGAGATTCGTTCCAATGCCCGCAGTGGCTGTTACCCCTGTAGCATTTAAAACCTCGCGTATGAGCAGACGAGCCAAGTTGTGTGCATTCGTATCGAGAGAATCCAAATAGGGCGTAGCGTTAATAAACACCTCGTCGATAGAGTAAATGTGAATATCTTCGGGAGCTATATATTTAAGGTATGCACCATAAGCTCGTTGGCTATACTCGATGTAAAGCTTCATGCGCGGTGTGGCAGTAATATAGTCAACTTCCCAATCGGGGTGTTGCTCTAATTCGGTGGCAAATACCGACTTTCCCGTAAGTTGATGCGCATAAGTGCGACAACACCGTTGTGCGTTGACCTGTCGCATGCGTTGTACCACCTCAAACAATCGGGCACGTCCCCCAATGCCATAAGCTTTGAGCGAGGGAGAAACGGCTAAACAAATAGTTTTGTCCGTACGGCTGCTATCAGCCACAACCAAGTTTGTGGAGAGCGGATCAAGTCCTCTTTCCACACATTCAACCGAAGCAAAGAAAGACTTCAAGTCGATGGCAATGTAAGTCGGTTGTGTGATAGGCATGGGGGAATTTTTTTTTTGAAAAATTATTCTTCAATCAGTGCGCCAGCTTTCAGCAGCGCATGCCATAGGTTAAAGCGATATTCGGGAGTGAGTTGTTGCATGGCATTTGTAACCTGTTGAATATTGGTTCGGTTCGACACCCCGTCAAAGGGACAAAGTTTGTCAACAGGTTGGTATTGTTGCATTTGTGCCCATGTCTTTAAGTCCGCCTCGTGCATGCGAGCAAGAGGACGTATGATGGTCATCTTAAACTTTCGCATGCTGATGCGTACAGGCATGGTAGAGAAAGTGCCATTGAAGATGAGGTTCATCAATGCCGTGCGCAGAATGTCATCTTGGTGATGTCCCAAAGCTATTTTGTTACACCCCAACTCTTGTGCAGTTGTAAAAAGCGTTTTACGTCTGTTCCACGAACATAAAAAGCAAGGTGTACGTTTTTCGTTTCGGTCAGGTTCAAATCCAGTTTCAACCACATGTAGCGGAATGTTCCAACGGTCGCATTGTTGTTGCAGATAAGAAGTGTCGGTTTTATAGTGAATGTTGCGCATCCGCACATGTATGGCTTCCACTTTAAATCGTCCACCAGCTCGTGTCATGCGTTCGCCTAACAAGTTAAGCAATGCCAGCGAGTCTTTTCCACCCGAAAGCCCTATGAGTATATGGTCGCCAGTTTCAATCAGCGAAAAATCTTTGATGGCTTCACCTAATTGTTTTTGTAGTCGGCGATGCAACTTGTATTCTGGTTGCAGTTTCTTTTGTTCCATATATATATGTGTGTTCCCCTTATTTCATGAAAACAAAATAGACGGCAACGATAAGGCACAAAAAGGCTGCCACGTGGTTCCATTGCAAAGACTCACCTTTAAACAAGACGGTGGCAACAATGCTAAACACGATGAGTGAAAGAACCTCTTGTATAACCTTGAGTTGCATAAGATTAAAAGGACCGCCATTGCCTATAAACCCTATGCGATTAGCAGGCACTTGACACATATATTCAAAAAGAGCAATGCCCCACGAAAAGAATATAACCGCAATTAAGGGCCAGTTTTTGCTTACCCCCGTATGTTGTAATTTTAGATGTCCATACCATGCCAATGTCATAAAAACATTCGACACAACAAGAAGCAGAATAGTGTAGATAGCTCGCACGATTTGTTTAGTTTAGAGTTGGGTTGAGTTTAGAGTTTAGATTTTTTGAGGTTATGAGCATTTTTTAGAACCAAAGGCCTCATAACCTCATAACCTCATAACCTCATAACCTCATAACCTCATAACCTCATAACCTACTTATTACTTGATTTTACCTTCCTTATAAAGTTTAGCACATTCTTTTTTTGCTTTTGCTAATTGTGCATTGAAGGCATCGTTTGCATGTAAGCGTGCAACTAAGGCACTGCCTACAACACGTCCTGCGTCAACATCGCTTTGATAGTGTACGCCACAAATTACACGACTCTGACCAATTTCGAAACCACGTTTAAGAATTTCGTTTTGGCGTGGCACATTCACCTCAGCCAAGACCAAAGCTACCGACCACCCTTTTGAAGTATGTCCTGAAGGGTACGAACCATTTGTAGCAAGCCACTTCTCGTCGTTAGGCGTAAGCGACTGTTCGTTGAAAAACATAAATGGACGCATACGGTTGTAATGGTTCTTTGCTTCGCGTGTAGCTAAGTCACCACCATCCTCTTGCATGTGGGTTATCAGACGGTAAATCTCGGGTGTATTCTCTTTCGAAATGGTAATGCCAAAAGCTTCAGAGAAAGCCTTAGCCAATGCCGGTCCGTTGAGGTTCGCATCCTCAATGGCTTGTTTGCCACGAGGTGTGATGCGCTGCATCTTTCCCCATTTATATTGTGCCTCATCATAATTGAAATAGGCACTTCCTGGTTGTGGGGGAGGAGGCAAAAGGTTGAGGCTACTTGCCACGTCTTGATATTGTAAATAGTAATGTGCTTCGTTTTGAGCAGAAGCCGTACTTGTGAATGCCAACAAGGCAAGGGCTGCAAAGAATAATCTTTTTTTCATACGAATATTTTTTTGGTGTATGCAAAAGTAAGAAATAAAAATGAAAGTGCCATGAACCTTTGAATAGCATTTGCACCAAAGATTCATGGCAAGTTTCAGAAGGTGTTATATAGTAGCAATAATTCAAACTAATTTTGAACATTACGAATACCTATTAGTCTGTAAAGTCTAAAAGTTTTGTAAAACAATATTTATTTGCGCTTTGCGCTTGGGGGTAGTCGAAAATGTCCAACAGAATTAAGTATTAAGTATTACAAACTATTTATAC
>UQPD01000170.1 GCA_900542795.1 uncultured Prevotella sp.
CGAGATTACTACGCGTCTCGTGGGCTCGGAGATGTGTATAAGAGACAGCTGTTTACCTGTGGCAAGTTCTGAGAACAAAACTTTGATAACTGCCGGAATATATTGCGAAGCAGGATAAGTGTCAGTCAAACGATTTAACAAACCAGTTGAAAGCATTGACATCACTACATTACCACCCACATTGTTAAGGAAGGCTTGCGGATTCGGAGCAATGCGCTGCATGTAGTCTACATCAATGAGCCAACGCGGTTCTTTAAACACATTCTCGTTAATAAACTCAAAGGCTGCCTGCTGCTTGGCACGAGGTTCGTCGCTATATACAGCACCTGCCTCATTAGGGGCTTTATAATCGGTATATACGCTACCAATATTGCGCATCACATGGTTGCAATAACGCATAAACTGACCAATAATTTGGTTGTAAACGTTGTTAAGATTATTGCCATAAATGTCAGTGCTATCTTGAGTCCACTTAGGAAGTAGCTTAAGCTCGCGCTTCAAATTGAGAATACCATAATAGCTTGCTTTCATGGCATCATCGCCCAAATCTTCTGTTTGACAACGTGCATCGTTAGTGCGATTGGTTTCGCCATCGCCAAACCACAAACGACGGTTATTCTTTAATCGAGCAGAAGTCAAAGCCTCAAGTGCTAAGTGGTCGCTTATATCATCGTGAGCATCAAACATGGGTTTATAGCCCCACTCGATAGCCCAACAATCGTAGTCACCAATACGAGGGAAGATACCTTCGCGCGGAATATTGTCCTCAGGCTGTGCAACATAGTTAAAACGAGCATAGTCCATAATGCTGGGAGTATGACCATGTGCCATTACAAACGAACGCGAACGCAAACTGTCAACAGGAACTGTTGAAGAGGAACCAAAATTGTGACGAAGTCCAAGTGTGTGACCAACCTCGTGCGAAGACACAAAACGAATAAGCTGTCCCATGAGTTCAGGGTCATACTTCATCTTTTGTGCAGCTTCATCCAATGTGCCAGCTTGAATCATATACCAATCGTGTACCAAGTTCATCACATTGTGATACCAACAAATATGGCTTTCAATGATTTCGCCCGAACGTGGGTCGTGTACGTTAGGACCATAAGCATTTTCGGTAGGCGAAGCCAAATAACGAATGCAAGAGTAACGAGCATCTTCCATCGACATGGTTGAATCGTTCTCTGGCCATTCCTTACCCACAATAGCATTTTTGAAGCCAGCACGCTCAAAAGCTTTTTGCCAATCGTTCACACCTTGAATAAGGTAAGGACGCCACTGCTTAGGTGTAGCTGGGTCGATGTAATAAACAATAGGCTTTTTAGGTTCAACAAGTTCGCCACGCTTCATTTTCTCCATGTCAGCACTATCTTTGGGTTCAAGACGCCAGCGTGTGATAAAACGCTTAGGTTCTACACGCTGCTGATTGTCTGAGAACTGCACAAAGTTGTCCGTGAAATAGCCTACACGAGGGTCGAACAAACGACGCTGCATAGGTACACGAGGCAAAAGCACAAACGAGGTATTAAGCCCAATTGTTACCTTACCTGTATAAGCTGCAGCTGCATTGTTGGTTGACGAAGCATTCCATGTTTTAACAACACGCACCTCCGTGTTGAGGGGGAAGGTCTTAACGCTTTCGATGTATGAAGCTGCAGCATTGATTGACTGTAAACCAAGCGTTTTTTTCTCATCGCGAGGAATGCCCAAGGCTGCATTATCTTCAAGAAGGAATGAACCCACCTTTATTTTATATTGTTGAGCCGTATGCGACTCTATCTTGAAGGCAGCGATTATAGGATCTTCGTTACTAATGGTAATTGCACGGTTAATTTGGTCGGTTGAATCGGCTGCATTAAGCAACAAACGTGAACGGAGCAACATTTTCTCCTCGTCTACCTTCTGAAAATACACCGTTTGCTGGTTGGCTAATTCACCACCATACTTACCAGTTCCTGCAGGTGTAGAAGTGTAGCGTACTGTTACCAAGATTTCACGTCCCATAAGACTATCGGGAATAGAAAAGAACCAGTCAGCACCTGTCTTTGTAACGGTGAACAAACCATTCTTTGTTTCACTCTTTACCTGAGCAGCTGGTGTGGGTTGCTGCTTCTTCGACTTCTTTTTGCGAGCCATACACGGTGTAAAAGCCATGCTTGCGGCAAGCAGCATAATATAAAACTTATTCATATGTAAGTGTTTTTATCGCGCTTTAAAGTTCGTCCGTATGTTCATACAACATGTGTAAGCCATCTTTCAAACCTTAAAACTTTGCTTTTTATTTATTCATCATTTTCACGAAGTAGTCGTAGCCTTGATCAAGCCGACTCAATTCGTAGTCTTGTATACGTAATGAAAATTGTCCGTTAATATCTGTCAGACCAAAATATTGCTTGAGAATGCTTGCCAAATTGAAAGAGCGCGAGTCACCTTTTTTTATCAGCATAGCCGCACATTGCTTGATGTAATGCTCTTCGCTACATTTCAGTGCATTAAACAATGTGTAATAACAAGGCAATGAGCCAGACTTTATCAACAAGGCATATCCAAATTCCTCATTATCGCAGAAGTTGTCAAACAAGAAGGAAACTTCTCTTTCCGTTTTAAGACAAGGCAGCAATGCTTGCAGCAGTTTGGCTCTGTCTATATGACTACAAATCAGTGAATAAGCTGTCAGAAATTCGTCATCAAGCTCAATTTTACCAGACTTATAAAGCGTCACAGCTACTTTTAAGAAAGTACCCAGAAAAGCCTTAGGATGAGCGGGCACAATCACTGAAAACAAGTGCCAAAAGTTTATGTAATGTGCGGGCAACACCTCATTTGCCAACATGCAACCTGCCGTGCGGAAAGTGGAGGCTGACAACGACAACAAATAGTCCTTCAAGCCTTCAGCATCATCAACAACAGCTAAAGCATTGAGTTTTTGCAACAAAGCGGGGTTCTGACGTTGAAATGTGCGCATGTTAGGAGTCTTTAAATAGTTGGGATATAGGGATACCCCCTAAAACATTATCTACGCTCCAACAACACCACATTTTCCACATGATGTGTTTGTGGGAACATGTCGACAGGCTGCACAGCTACAACACGATAGTCAGTATCAAGCAGTTGCAAATCGCGTGCTTGTGTTGCCGGATTACAACTTACGTAAACAATGCGTTGGGGTGCAGCAAAAAGAATGGTGTTAATAACATCTGTGTGCATACCAGCACGAGGGGGGTCTGTAATAATTACATCAGGACGACCATGCTTTTCAATAAATTCTTGATTAAGAATATCCTTCATGTCGCCAGCATAGAAGAGTGTATTGTCAAGCTTATTGATTTGTGCATTAACCTTAGCATCTTCAATAGCCTCAGGAACATACTCAATACCAATTACCTGACGTGCTTGGTGAGCCACGAAATTAGCAATAGTTCCTGTACCTGTGTAAAGGTCATATACCAACTCGTTACCTGTGAGTTTGGCAAAGTTACGAGCCACCTTATAAAGTTCGTAAGCCTGCTCCGTATTGGTTTGATAAAAACTCTTAGGTCCAACTTTGAAACGCAGATCTTCCATGGTTTCATAAATAAAGTCGGTGCCATAGTAGGTGTGTACATCCAAGTCGCCAATGGTGTCGTTACACTTAAGGTTGTTCACCCAAAGCAACGATGTTACCTGTGGAAAGTTGGTGTGAACATACTCAAGCACACTGTTGGCTTGCTGCTGTTCTTCGTCCGTACGGATGCAGAATTGAATAAGCAACATTATCTCATGTGTTGCAGAATTACGCAACATCATATTACGCAGCAAACCCTGTCCACCTCGAATATCATAGAACGTAAGTCCATTGTCGAGGGCAAACTGACGGATGCCATTACGCAACTGATTATTGATATCATCCATCAAGTGACAGCATTCAATGTCAAGAATCTTGTCGAAAGCACCAGGAATGTGGAAGCCCACAGCATCCATTACATCAAATTTAGCACCCGATGCAACTTCCTCTTGCGTAAGCCAGCGCTTGTTTGAGAAGCCAAATTCAAGTTTGTTGCGATAGTGCGTTTGGTGCTTACTGCCCAAAATAGGTGAAACCTCGGGTAACTCAACCTTGCCAATACGAGTAAGGTTGTCTACAATTTGCTTCTGCTTGTAGCGTAACTGTTCCTCATAAGGCAAGCACTGCCACTTGCAACCACCACACACCCCAAAGTGTTGGCAGAAGGGTTGACTACGCTTGTCTGAGTATTTGTGAAAACGAATGACTTCGGCTTCAGCATAGCTATGTTTTTTACGTCGGATTTGCAAATCTACTACATCACCAGGAACGGCGTAGGGTACAAAAATCACAAGGTTGTCAACCTTAGCCAATGCTTTTCCTTCGGCTGCGACATCGGTAATTGTAATATTTTCGAGAATAGGGAGTGGTTTGCGTTTACGTGCCATTGTTATATATTATATATAGTGAAGTCGTCTAAACTTTTCTGACGAAGATTAGATTTAAACTTTTATCTCTTCTA
>UQPD01000171.1 GCA_900542795.1 uncultured Prevotella sp.
ACCCCAATCAACTTATCAGAATTATTAGAACCACCCATAGAATATGCACGTACCAAAAAAGCCAGATATGTTTTCACATACCTGGCAATATTCTAAACAAATGAAAGTGTCGTCATTAACGAATAAACAACAATTCGCGATATTTGGGGAGAGTCCACATTTCGTCCTCAACAATAAGTTCGAGTTTGTCAATGTGATAACGAATAGCATCGAAGTATGGCGCAATTTCATCGTGATAAGCCACAGCCAAAGTGCGGATATCCTCAATCTTGTTAACCACCTTACGCTTCTCAACCATAGCTTCTACGTTCTCTGCCACAAAACTAACATGCTTGTTGATTTTTTCAATCAAGTCGATGTTATAGGCTGTTAGACGCTTCACTGTAGCTGGATCAGCAAAAGCTTCCTGAATTTTGTGTACATTGTCAACCAACTCACTCTGATACTTCGTAGCAACAGGAATGATATGATTCATGCAGAGGTCGCCAAGCACACGAGCTTCAATTTGAATTTTCTTCTGATAAGTTTCCCACTTAATTTCGTTGCGTGCCTCAAGTTCAGGACGAGTCATAACGTGCAGACCCTCAAACATCTTAATAGACGCATCGTCAAGATAACGGTCGAAGATAATAGGGCATGAAGTCTCGCAGTCAAGTCCGCGACGCTTAGCCTCTTCCTTCCACTCATCACTGTAACCATTACCATCAAAATGGATAGGCTTGCAAGTCTTGATATCCTCGCGGAGCACCTCAAGAATAGCAGTAATTTTACCTTCGCCCTTAGCCATCAAAGCATCCACACGATTCTTAAAGTCAACCAAAGCCTCAGCCACAGCAGTGTTAAGCACAATCATAGCACTGGCACAGTTAGCAATCGAACCTACAGCACGGAACTCAAAACGGTTACCCGTAAAGGCAAAAGGACTGGTACGGTTACGGTCGGTGTTATCCACCATCAACTCAGGAATTTGCGGAATATCAAGCTGCACACCATGCTTGCCCTCGAGCGTAAAGAGTTCATCGTTCGTTGAGTTTTCTACCTTTTCAATAAACTCAGTGAGCTGCTTACCCAAGAAACTTGAGATGATAGCAGGAGGTGCCTCGTTAGCACCCAAGCGGTGTGAGTTAGTGGCACTCATAATTGAGGCCTTGAGCAATCCGTTGTGCTTGTAAACGCCCATGAGGGTTTCTACAATAAAGACGAGGAAACGCAAGTTATCCTCAGGAGTCTTGCCAGGCGCATGCAACAAGACACCCGTGTCGGTAGTAAGACTCCAGTTTTCGTGCTTACCCGAACCATTGATGCCTGCAAATGGCTTTTCGTGAAGCAAACAACGGAAACCATGCTTACGCGCAATTTTACGCATCAACGACATGATGAGCATGTTGTGATCAACAGCCAAGTTACACTCTTCGAAAATCGGAGCTAACTCAAACTGGTTAGGAGCAACCTCATTATGACGTGTTTTGCAAGGAATACCCAATTCAAGAGCTTGAATTTCAAGGTCGCGCATAAACTCTTGCACACGTTCGGGGATAGCACCAAAGTAGTGGTCATCCATCTGCTGGTTCTTTGCAGAATCGTGTCCCATCAACGTACGACCCGTAAGCAAGAGGTCGGGACGGGCTGCATACAGACCTTCGTCAACGAGGAAGTACTCTTGTTCCCAACCCAAATTAGCTGTTACGCGCGTAACGTTAGGGTCGAAATACTGACATACAGCCGTTGCAGCCTTATCTACTGCAGCAAGCGACTTTTTAAGAGGTGCTTTGTAGTCGAGAGCCTCGCCCGTGTAGCTAACAAAGATGGTAGGAATCATGAGCGTATCGCCCACAATGAATACGGGTGATGCGGGGTCCCATGCAGAATAACCACGAGCCTCGAAAGTTGAACGAATACCCCCATTAGGGAATGACGAAGCATCAGGTTCTTGCTGCACAAGTTCCTTACCCGAGAAGTCCTCAACCATACCGCCTTTGAAATCATGTTCTACGAAAGCATCGTGCTTCTCGGCAGTACCTTCGGTCAAGGGTTGGAACCAGTGCGTGCAGTGGGTTACGCCCATTTCCATGGCCCATTGCTTCATGCCTTTTGCCACATCGTTGGCTACTGACAGGGGCAGCGGAGTGCCCTTTTCAATTACCTCGCGGAGCTGCTGGTAGGTTTCCAACGGAAGATACTTAAACATCTTTTCTTGGTTGAAAACGTACTTGCCAAAGTACTCTGACGGACGCTCTGCTGGCGCCTTGACTTCGAGAGGACGTTTCTTAAACGCCTCTTCCACGACTTTAAATCGAAGGTTGCTCATTTTTATTGAGAATTTGGTGTTGTGTTGACTTAATTTGTTTGGAATGTTTTTAGGGTAATCTCCCCAAAGGAGTCGTTTTTTATATAGATTTATCCATCTTAAAAAAACTTCATTCCGTCCCTTATAACTTCATCCACTCTTTGAGTCTTCTCATCGCCTCTACGCAGTCTTCGCGTTTACCAAAGGCGGTAAGACGAATGTAGCCTTCACCCGCAGGGCCGAATCCCACACCAGGTGTACTCACCACGTGGATTTGTGTAAGGAGTTGTTCAAAGAACTCCCAACTTCCTACTCCCTCAGGCGTTTTTAGCCAAAGGTAAGGAGCATCTACGCCTCCATACACTTGCAGACCAACTTCAGTCAAAGCCTCGCGCATGATGCGAGCATTGGTCATATAGTAGTGTATGGTGTCGCGCACCTCACGCTTTCCCTCCTCGCTATAGACTGCCTCGGCTGCACGCTGCACAATGTAGGCTGTGCCATTAAACTTGGTGCATTGACGTCGATTCCACAACTGATTGAGTTGAACCATCTCGCCACTTTTGCTTTTTACCACCAACTCTTTAGGCACTACAGTGTAGCCACAACGCAAACCAGTGAAGCCTGCCGTTTTTGAGTAAGAATGAAACTCCACTGCACACTTTTTAGCTCCCTCTATTTCGTAAATAGAGTGCGGAATACCATCGCGAGTAATGTATGCCTCATAAGCTGCATCATACAGCAAAAGGCTGTTGTGCGCAAGGGCATAAGCCACCCATTTTTCAAGTTCTTCCCTACTCAATGTGGTGCCAGTGGGGTTATTTGGATAGCAAAGATAAATCATATCTGTGGAATGAGCGGGTAATTCGGGCACAAAATTGTTTTTTGCCGTGCACGAACAGTAAGTTATGTCACTCCACATGCCATTTTCGACACTTCCAGCACGTCCACCCATCACATTCGAGTCGATGTAGACGGGATAAATGGGGTCGGTTACACAGATGGAATTATCTTTTCCCAGGATGTCGCCAAAGTTACCTGTATCGCTCTTGGCACCATCGTTTATAAAAATCTCATCGGTATCGAGTTCTACACCACGAGGTGCAAAATCATTCTCTACGATAGCCTTACGCAAAAACTCATAACCATGTTCAGGACCATAACCACGAAACGTATCGGCACTCCCCATTTCATCTACTGCTTTATGCAAAGCTTGTATTACTGCTGGAGCAAGCGGACGGGTTACATCGCCTATACCCAAACGAATGATTTGAGCTTCGGGATGCGCCTCTTTGTAGGCATTCACTTTCTGAGCAATGTCGGCAAAAAGGTAATTTTTTTGCAATTTCAGAAAATTCTCGTTGAGAGTAAGCATAATAATTTTATAATGTATAATTTATAATGTACAATGTATAATGAAGCGTGGAAAATGGAATAATGGGAAATGAATAATGAATAATGAGTAATGTTTGATATAATGTAAACATACATTATTCAATCATAAGAATGTCCATTACACATTATCCATTATTCATTATTCATTATCCATTATATCTCCGTTTCTCCATCAAAAACCTTAGTGGCAGGACCGGTCATCATCACATGTCCCGTGGCAGTGTCCCAATCAATGTGGAGCGTACCTCCATCCATAGCAATGTTACTACTGCGACCCGCACGATGCGTTAGGGCTGCTGCCACTGCAGTGGCACAAGCACCTGTGCCGCATGCCAAAGTAATGCCCGAACCACGCTCCCACACACGCATACGTATCGAACCATCAGGACAGACCGTAGCAAACTCTATGTTGCAACGCTCTGGAAACATAGAGGCAAACTCAAGCGTAGGCCCCACATTTGCCACATCAAACGAAGCTGCATCGTCAACAAACACCACAAAGTGAGGATTGCCCATCGACACAAAAGTGCCCGTATAAACCTTGCCATCCATGGCTATAACCTTTCCTTCGGTCATACCGCCATCATGCGTAGCCAACTGAGTTGTGTTACTAAGACACGGTGCCCCCATGTCAACAGTTACACTTTCAACTCTATCGGTAGTAGGGTCTACATGTAGCTTCAATATTTTTATGCCCGAAAGCGTAGCAAGCCTAATTTCGGTGCTGTGCGTTAAGCCGTTGTCATAAAGCTGTCTCTTATACACATCTCCGAGCCCACGAGACGCGTAGTAATCTCGT
>UQPD01000172.1 GCA_900542795.1 uncultured Prevotella sp.
CTTCTCTACAAAATGTTTTATGTAATTCTTGTCAAAGATCGTGTTTTGCTTCTCAGTGGCGTGGTAGCCGTTATTTCTGATTTGCGAGTGCAAAGGTACGGGCTTTTTTAATAACAGCCAAACATTTTGTGAAGTTTTTTTGAAGATTTTTTTAGCGATTTTCCAATTTCCATTGATAATCAATGAGTTTTGGAAAATAAAAAAATCAATCAATTTCAGCTTCACGTTCCATAATACTGGCTGCAAGGCAATCAGCGGTATGAATTATCATTACTAAAGGATGGAGAGAGTGAGCCGTATCATAGTTACGCTGATCCTCGAAAGAATTCATGTTTACGCCCCAAGGTCCCATATGCCAACGAATAGCAAGCATTTCGGGGTCGGTAAGTTCAAGTCCACTACAAAGCAAAAGGATTACAGACTTTTCGCCATGTCCCATAGGAAAGTTTTTGTACGAAACATTATAGCCTGGCACATCTTCCCACACACCCATAGCATTTTTCTTGCGTTTAGTTGTAGGTTGATATATATCAGCTTTACATACATCGTGCAAAAGACTTGCAATAATCACACTATCGCGTGGTACTTCACGTTCTACGGTCGGTTCAAGTTTTTTCATACCCTCCCATACTTGCAAGGCAGCCTTACAAGTATTAAGTGAGTGCAAAACCAAGCCTCCCTTAATATTAAGGTGATGCCCAGCCGAAGCAGGTGCTTCAAAAAAGCCCCATTCCTCTAAATCACTAATCACATCTTCCAATCCATCTCGATTGCAACTACGGAGCAACTCCAGGAATTCATTTTTATAAGGAGTAATATCTATATCCATTCTTTCTTTATATATATATTATATGTGTCAATCCATTTAATTACGTCTACATGCAGCTTGCAAAGTATTCAACATGAGCATGCAAATAGTCATAGGTCCCACACCCCCTGGCACAGGCGTTATAGCAGAACAAAGCGGAGCCACATGTTCAAAATCCACATCACCCGAAAGTCGAAATCCCTTTGGACGCGAAGCATCAGGCACACGCGTAGTACCAACATCAATAATTACGGCTCCAGGTTTAACCATATCAGCCGTAACAAAACCAGGGCGACCGATAGCAGCAATAATAATATCAGCTTGTTGGCATTCCTCTTTAAGTGTAACACTGTGGCTATGACATACCGTTACCGTAGCATCTCCAAAAGCCTTTTGCATCATAAGCACAGCCATTGGTTTGCCCACGATATTCGAACGTCCCAACACCACACAGCGTTTTCCACTTGTACTAATATTATAACGTCGTAACAATTCCACAATACCCTTAGGTGTTGCAGGAATAAAACAAGGCAAACCAATCACCATCTTACCCACGTTAATAGGTGTAAACCCGTCTACATCCTTTTCAGGAGCAATACGCTCCGTCACTTTCTGTTCATCGATATGTGCGGGTAAGGGCAATTGCACAATAAAGCCATCCACCTCAGGGTCAGCATTCAGACGATCCACACAAGACAAGAGTTCTTGTTCTGTGATATCCTCCTCATAGCGTATAAGCGAAGACTCAAAGCCACAAGCTTCGCAGGCCAACACTTTGTTTTTAACATAGGTTTCGCTTCCCCCATCATGCCCCACCAGTATAGCAGCGAGATGCGGACGTTTTTTACCTTGAGCAACGAGGTTTTTTACCTCCTCTGCGATTTCAGCTTTAATGATAGCGGCAGTAGCTTTGCCATCGATAATTTGTGGCATAGACAGATTTTTTTAATATAGACACTTGTTTTGAGGGTGATAAGTTAGAAGAAGTTAGAGGTAATTTATATGCACACTTGCTACAAACCAACCTCCAACTTCTTCCAAATTCTTTCAACTTCAAAACGAAGAAAAGACTTCTAAACGCGAAAAAATTACATTTTAGGCATACTTGGCATGCCAGGCATTTTGGGCATCTTAGGCATTTGTGCCATCATACGTCCCATTTTTGACCCAGTAAGCATTTTCATCATCTTGCGAGTTTGATCAAACTGCTTAACAAGGCGGTTCACCTCTTGGATATTAGTACCCGAACCCTTAGCGATACGCATCTTGCGACTTTGGTTGAGCAATTCAGGATGCTGACGTTCTTTAGGCGTCATCGAAAGGATGATAGCTTCGATACCCTTAAAGGCATTATCATCGATATCAACATCTTTAAGCGCCTTACCTACACCAGGAATCATTGCAGCCAAATCCTTGATATTACCCATTTTCTTAATTTGTTGAATCTGAGCAAGGAAGTCATTGAAGTCGAATTGATTCTTCTGAATCTTACGCTGCAACTTAAGAGCCTCTTTCTCATCAAACTGCTCTTGCGCACGTTCAACCAACGAAACGATATCACCCATACCGAGTATACGGTCAGCCATACGTTCGGGATGGAACACATCAAGCGCCTCCATTTTTTCGCCCGTACCAACAAACATAATAGGTTTGTCTACCACGGTACGGATAGAAAGAGCAGCACCACCACGCGTGTCACCATCGAGTTTAGTGAGAACCACACCTTCGTAGTCCAGACGGTCATTAAATTCCTTAGCGGTATTCACAGCGTCCTGACCAGTCATGGCGTCAACCACGAAGAGCGTATCGTCGGGTTGTGCAGCCTGCTTAATAGCAGCAATTTCGTTCATCAACTCCTCATCAACAGCCAAACGACCTGCGGTATCAATAATTACAGTATCGAAGCCCTTAGCCTTAGCCTCTTGAATACCCTCGCGAGCAATTTTCACAGGATCTTTCTCCTCAAGGTTCATATAGATAGGCACCTCAATTTGCTCAGCAAGCACACGGAGTTGCTCAACAGCAGCAGGACGATAAACATCGCATGCTACGAGCAAAGGTTTGCGACTCTTTTTAGCTTTAAGGAAGAGTGCCAACTTACCCGAGAGAGTAGTTTTACCAGCACCATTAAGACCCGCCATGAGAATAACCGAGGGGCGACCTTGCAATTTAAGTTCAGCAGCGTGTCCACCCATAAGTTCAGCCAACTCATCGTGAACGATTTTCACCATGAGTTGTCCAGGCTTAACGCTTGTAAGCACGTTTTGTCCGAGTGCTTTTTGCTTAACGCGGTCAGTAAACGACTTGGCAACCTTATAGTTAACGTCGGCATCGAGCAATGCACGGCGCACATCCTTTAAAGTTTCAGCCACGTTGATTTCGGTGATGCTACCTTCACCCTTCAATATTTTGAAAGACCGTTCGAGTCTTTCGCTCAGATTTTCAAACATGTATGGGATTCTTTTTTGTATATGAGTGCAAAGTTAGTGCAAGGTGAGCGCATAGCAAAGAAAAAAGCGCGTTTTTTTCTTTGTTATGCCGAACCGCAGCCTAACTTGACGAAGAAAAGTTAGTGCAAGGTGAGCGAAGTACAAAACGAAAGTGCAAAAAACTTTCGTTTTTACTTCCGAACCGCAGCCTAACTTCGCGAAGCAGAGTTAGTGCAAGGTGAGCGAAGTACAAAACGAAAGTACAAAAAACTTTCGTTTTTACTTCCGAACCGAAACCTCCCCCTCGACACATCCCTCTATTTAGCACAAAATACGTCACATCCCATTTACATACCTCGTTTTTGTTAAAAAAACCTTTGCAGTTTAATTTTGTTGCATTAACTTTGCAGTTTTAAGAGTAAGAAACGTGATGTACTACAACAAAACATAAAAAGAACATTGTAGCCATGAAAATCATTCTCAATCCTAAATATGAAGCGCTACGTGAATATCTCACCCAACTCGAATACCACTTTGAGCACGATGGGCATGAGATACACAATGGCAGAAATGTAATACGCACCCTAAAAGCCAACAGTTACACCCTGTGTGTAAAACGTTTTGCCCCTCCCCCTCTAAAGCGTAGAGTACAACAGTTGATTTATAAAAAATCGAAAGGGAAACAAGCCTATCTCAGTCCACTACTCCTACGCGAACGTGGATTTGAAAGTCCAGAGTCAGTAGCTTTTGTCAGATATCGTCACGGACTGTGGCGCACAACAACCTATTTTGTCAGTTTGTTGTCAACCTATCGCTATGACATGCAAACCCTACTAAACGAAGACATCGATGTGCAGCGCGAAGTAATCACCCACTTTGCTCGCTTTGCCGCTCACTTACACGAAGACGGATTCCTACATCGCGACTTTTCGTCAACCAACATACTCTACGATGTCATTGACGGACGTTATCACTTCTCATTAGTAGACACCAATAGCATGAAGTGCGGTTCAGCAGTAGGCATTGAAGCAGGTTGCAAAAATTTGGCACAACTCTCAGGCGACGATGCCTTCTTTGCCAACTTAGCAGAATGCTACGCAAAAGAGCGTAAAGCCGACCCCATAAGATGCGCTCAACTTATAAACCAAGCCAGAGCCAAACAAAGAAGTCGTCTAAACTTTTCTGACGAAGATTAGATTTAAACTTTTATCTCTTCTAA
>UQPD01000173.1 GCA_900542795.1 uncultured Prevotella sp.
CGAGATTACTACGCGTCTCGTGGGCTCGGAGATGTGTATAAGAGACAGCATTTATGGGGTGGGAAACTTTAGTAGTGTACTTACAAATAAAAACTCCTGATTTCACCCATTTGCGTAAAAAAGAAGCGTCAAATTCTTTTTGCCTTTGCTTCTATCTAATAGAACGAAAAAACTTTGTATCTTTGCAAACAATTTTGTGGTGATTTTTCCGTTTATAGTTAAGCGGGCAAGGCAAGAAGGCTTAAGTAGCCTTTTTTGATTTAAATCCCTATTTTAATTTAAACTTAAACATCGATAAGAAACGCATAACTACATGATAATTAAAAAAGTATTTCTCGCTTTGATGCTGTCTCTTTGCTTTTCGCAAATAATGGTGGCACAGTCTGGTATGACCGATAATCAGGTCATGCAGTTTATGGTTCGCGAAAATGAACGAGGTTCTTCGCGTTCTGAAATCGTTACGAAACTTATTGAACGCGGTGTACAAATCGAACAGATTAGACGCGTTCGCGACAAAGTGGAGAAACAAAAAAGTGGTGCCGTGGTAGGTGCGAGAAATATCAGTGGATATGATGAAAAACGACAAAGCCGTTTGCGTCAAAATAACTCGGGCAAGCGTGGCGTTGAAACGAAAGGTGACGGACAACGTACTACTGCAACTGAAAGAGTAAACGAAAGTTTGATGTCGCCCAAACAGTTGAAACGCTACAGACGTGAGCGTGATGATGACTACATGACGGAAATGGATAAAATCCTTCCAGACTCAATAGTTGATGACGATGATTATGAATATGAGTATAGAAAACAGACGCACAAAAAGCAGGTTTTCGGTCGTAATATCTTTAATAATCGTAGTTTGAGCTTTGAACCTAATATGAATATTGCCACACCGCAGGACTATCGTCTGGGACCTGGTGATGCTGTGTATATTGATGTTTGGGGTGCTTCGCAAGGACAATTCCAATCGACTGTTTCGCCCGAGGGTGTTATCAATATTGAAAACTATGGTCCTGTTAACGTTGATGGACTCACGGTGGCGCAAGCTAACCAACGCTTACGCGCTACATTGGGCAAGCGTTATGCGGGTTCGAATGTTCGTCTTACTGTTGGACAAACTAAGACTATTACGGTTAACGTGATGGGCGAAGTGAAAGTTCCTGGTACTTACACTCTTTCAGCTTTTGCTACCGTGTTCAATGCACTGTATATGGCTGGCGGTACAAACGATATTGGTACGCTTCGTAACATTAAGATTTATCGTAACGGTCGTTTAATTTCTACATGCGACATCTACGACTATATCCTAAATGGTAACATGAAGGGGAATGTACGTTTGGCTTCGGGTGATGTGATTATTGTGGCTCCCTATGAGTGCTTGGTAAACATTACGGGTAAGGTGAAGCGTCCGATGTACTACGAAATGAAACAAAAGGAGAGTGTTGGTACGCTTATTAAATATGCCGGTGGTTTTGCGGGTGATGCTTATCAATCGAACGTGCATCTTGTGCGTAAGGCTGGGGGCGAACTTTCGGTGTATTCTATTGATGATTTTGAACGCAATTCGTTCCAGTTGGCTGATGGTGACTCTGTGTCGGTTGACAGTACTTTGCAGCGCTACCGCAATATGGTGGAAGTGAGAGGTGCTGTGATGCGTCCTGGTAAATATCAGATGGGTGGAAGCATTGCTACCGTGCGCGAACTTATTGAAGCTGCAGGTGGTTTGGCTGAAGACGCTTTTGTAAACCGCGGCTTTATTCATCGTATGAAAGAAGATCGTACGCTCGAAACAGTTGAAATTGACATTAAGGGCATCGTAAATCATACAGTTGCTGATATAGCTCTTAAAAATGAGGACGTCTTCTATGTTCCATCCAAGAAGATTATGCAGGAAGAGGAAATCTTAACCATTAGTGGTGAGGTGAATTATCCTGGTACTTACGACTTTTCAGAGAATACGAGCCTTGAAACATTTATTTTGCAAGCAGGTGGCTTGAAAGATGCTGCTTCGTTGGTGAAGATTGACGTTTCGCGCCGTATGAGAAACAATAAGGCTACGCACGCTTCATCGCAGGTTGCTCAGTCATTTAGTTTTTCCTTAAAGGACGGGTTTATTATAGACGGCACACCAGGCTTTATCCTTGAACCTTTTGATGAGGTATTTGTACGTCGTTCTCCTGGTTACGTAGAGCAACAACATGTGAGTGTTTCAGGTGAAATTGCTTTTGCGGGCACATACGTATTAAATAATAAGGGTATGCGTTTGAGCGACTTGGTAAAAAGCGCAGGTGGCATAACGAAGGAAGCTTATGCTATGGGCGCTCACTTGGAACGTATTCTCACTCCTGCCGAAAAGATTAAACAACGCTCCATGCTAAAGTTGGCTATGAGTGGCGACTCTATTGACATGAGTAAGTTGGATTTGGGCGATACACAAATGGTGGGTATTAACCTTGAACAGGCTTTGGCTCATCCTGGTTCAAATCAGTGGGACATTGTGTTGCGCGATGGTGACCGCTTAGTTATTCCGCAATATAATAATACGGTAACAATTAACGGACAGGTGATGTATCCCAATACGGTGGCATTTAAGGAGGGTGCACGTTTGTCATACTATATTGAGCAGGCTGGTGGTTATGGTCTTCGTGCAAGAACAAGTCGTGTGTTTGCTGTGAATATGAATGGTATGGTGACTCGAGTACGTTCGGCAAAGAATATCATGCCTGGATGTACAATCATTGTGCCTGCAAAAGATAGGAGAAAGAAGATGTCGTTCGGTGAGATCCTTTCACTCGGTACGATGACTGCAACATTGGGTACAATGATTGCTACGATAATTAAGTAAAGGATATGGCTTAAAAAATTGGCTAATCAAAATTATTTTACGCATCATCGCGTAAAATAATTTTGATTAACTGCTTATCCTGTTCTACCAAAAACGAATATAACTTTAATAGAAGTTGTCTAAACTTTTATGAAGTTCAAGATTTATCTTTGTTTTTGAAGCGTTTTTGTATAAGATACTACACGACTGATGAAAGGTCAAAAAAGCGGTCAAAAAGAAAGGTAAAGATTGAATTTAGAAGAGATAAAAGTTTAAATCTAATCTTCGTCATAAAAGTTTAGACGATTTCATAACCAAGCATAAACAGATGGATACTATAAGTTTAGCCTCTATCATACAGTCCGTAAAAAAAAGTAAGTGGCTGTTTGTTATAAATGGCTGTATTGCTATTGTTTTAGGTGTGATAGTAGCCTTAAGCATACCTAAAACCTACGAGTCGTCATCAAGTTTGGCTGCGGAGTCAAAAACAGACAGTCCGTTGGGCGGAGGTATGGGTTCTTTGGCTTCGTTAGCTGGTGTGAATTTGTCAAAATCAGAAGATGCCATTGTGCCTGAACTCTATCCAAGTGTGGTTGTAACTAACGATTTCTTGGTAAGTTTGTTGAATACAAAGGTGCGTGCGAAAGGTATGACCAAGGATGTTACTTATTTGGAATATCTGCAGAAATATACCAAAAGTCCTTGGTGGTCGAAAATGTTTGAGGCAATAGGTGGTCTCTTTGCATCGAAGGAGAAAAAGAAAGATTCGAAGTTTGACGTAAAGCAAATGAATCCCTCTGCATTGACTGAGGCTCAGGATGGACTGATTGCTTCGGTAAAAGGAAACATTATGTGTACGCATGAGGAGTCTGAGGGTGTTATCAATATTAAGGTTTACTCGCAGGACCCATTCGTGTCAAAAAAATTGGTGGAAACGGTAACTACACATTTGCAGAGTTTTATTACGGATTATCGTACGAATAAGGCACGTGTGGACTTGGCTTACTATCAGCGACTAAAGAAAGAAGCATACGATAAGTATGTTAGTGCGCAGAAGAAATATGCTGCCTACAGCGATAGCCACATGGATTTGAGTTTGAAGTCGTACCAACTTGAAAGTGATGCTTTGGAAAACGACTTGCAACTGATGTACAACAATTATTCTCAGGCATGTCAGCAAGTTACTTTGGCTGAAGCTAAGGTGCAGGAGCGTACGCCTGTGTTTACGGTGTTAGAGCGTCCTGTTGTAGCACCTTATGCTGAATCGCCCAAGAAAAAATTGATTGTTATTGCTTATCTTTTTGTCGTGATGGCTGGCACTTTGTGTTTTGTAATTATACGAGACCAACGCCGCAAGTCGAGCAATAGTGCGCAAGCTAATGAAGTTGCCTAAGCTTTTATTAAATCCAAGATTTGCCTTTTTTGAAACGATTTTGAGTATTGTAGAGGGGGTGTAGCGAGCTACACGACCGATGAAAGGTCAAAAAAACGGTCAAAAAGAAAGGTAAAGATTGAATTTAGAAGAGATAAAAGTTTAAATCTAA
>UQPD01000174.1 GCA_900542795.1 uncultured Prevotella sp.
GGGCTCGGAGATGTGTATAAGAGACAGATAGGAACGCGCGCGCGAGGGGGAGTCATAATCAATTCTTATTCAAATAATTAAAGGGGGTTATATTTCTGTATGAATCCATTTTGTAACAATCTCCAAAACTTCGGGAGCAATAGTTTCCTCAATCAGTAGATATTCAGACACGGCCCCCGTTTGGCAATGTTGGAAGAGATGGTTCACTCCTTCAATTTTCTTAAGCGTGTGTTTGCAGCCAGATAAACCATTTTCGAGTTCGGTAATATTAGCAGTGCAGTCAACCTGAATGTCCTTTGTGCCGTTAAGGGCAAGGACAGGACATTTTATGTAGGGAAGTCGTTTACTAACGTCAATGGTTAGGAAATGACGAATGTATGGACTGTCTGTTTGTTTTAACGCCTTCATTAAGGTCGGCTTTAATGTCTCAGGCATGCCATCAACCGAAATCTCGTTAATCTTTTTCCCTTTAGCAATTTCATCGAAAACTTTTTGGATAGCGTCACAGTATTTGTCAACTATATCCTTGGGCATACCGAGGGCAGAAATGGCTTGGCGGTTTTGTTCGATTATCGTTTCTTTACCAGAAATAGCCATGCCAGCGAGCGATATAATAAAATCCGCTTTACCTTCAGCAGCAAGCATCAAGGCAATGGTACCCCCTTCACTGTGTCCGAGTAAGCCCACCTTGTTGAAGCGTTTACGCAGCAAGGGTAGGGCAGCTGCTGCATCCTGACAAAAGTCCTCGGTTGTAAAGTTGTAAAAGTTAACGCTCTTGTCACCCCATCCACGGTCATCATAACGTAATGAGGCAATGCCTTGGCGAGCAAGTGCATCGGCAATCACAGCGAAAGGTTTATGGTCAAACAATTCCTCATCGCGGTTTTGTTGTCCGCTGCCTGTTATCATAAGCACCACAGGCGTGTTCTTTGAATAGTTCTCGGGCAAAGTCAGTGTACCATTGAAGGTGAATCCAGCATTTGTAAAACTTACGCTTTCTTCTTTGTAGGGGAATGGAGCTTTTGGGGTTTGTGGACGTTTAACCATTGTTTTGCCTGGTTTAAGGGTCAGTGGCAAGGGAAAACCATTTTGTATGAATGTACCCTTTATTTCATCGTCTGCCATTTTTCCTTCAAACGTAGCTCCAATCATTCCTATTGTAACTTTTATTGTGCCATCTTCTTTCATGGTCTTTTCTGCTGGGATGCCTTTTGCACCTTGCAAAGGAGAGTCGATGGTGCAGCCGTCTTTTGTAAAGTTGAACACCAATGGCAATTTATTTCCCATGACGTTAAGTTCACCCTTCCATGCACCTTGTTGGGCGTTGGCAGTAATAGCCCATAGAGCGAGTAGGGCAGATGTTAGTGTTTTTCTGAGTGTCATTGTATCCTTGTTTTGAAAGTTGAAAAAAAGAATGTGCCGAATGTAGCCTATCTTATCCTATGCAAAGATAGTGCAAACCGAATGCAAAAAGCCAAGCTTGCTTGAGTTTTTTGCTGAGGTGCAGCCTATCTTATTCAAATACAAAGATACTGGTTTGTTTCAAATACACAAATCTTTGCGATGGCTATTTCCGCCTTCTCTCATCTTTTGCGCAATCTCTTTTCTTTGCTATGACTTTGGGCTGGAAGGGGAAATACTGAAGGTTAATGAGAATGCGGTAAACGAAATAAAAAAATTCTTTATAAACTATCCTATTTTTAGCGATTTTGTAACCACCCCGAAAGCTCTGTTACAGTTTCTTCATATTGTTGATTTTCAAAACAAATAAGAAGGAAAATAACTTTTCTTTTTATTATCCTTTTTTTCTCATTTAGTGCAAAAATTAGTCAATTATTCCTTTTCCTTGTTCACTAACTCATATATAAGTTGCTCTCCTATCTTTATATGTGTAATTTTGCAACAGAAATCATTACCGAAACAAACAACTTAAAACATTATAGTTATATGAAAACAACTTTACTTTCTCTCAAAGCTTTCTTCACTATTTGCTTACTTTGCTTAGTGGGGGGAGTGAACGTGATGGCCGACACGTATACTTATACGTTTCAAAAAGATGATCTTACAACAAATATCCCTGAAACGTACACATTCAATAAAGTTAAATGGAATGTTTCAGGAACACTCGCAAATGCTGGCTGGATTGCTAATAAAGGCATCCAATTAGCTGTTAGCAAGAAAGCAACCAACGTTACATTCGAAACATCTGAAATTCCTGGTACTATTACTTCTGTAACAGTGAATGCTAGTACAAACAAAAGCGGTTCTGCTGACATTACCGTAAAAGTTGGTTCAAAGGATTTTGGTAAAAAGCAGTGCGATGCAGATCCTAAAGACTACACTTTCACAGGTGAAGGAACTGGTACAATTAGTATCAAATTAGATAACACCGCAAGCAAAAAAGGTCTTTACATCAAATCTATCACCGTAGAGTATTCTATAGGAAAAGTCACACCAACTCCCACCATCACCCCCGCTTCAAAAACTTTCTCAAAGTCTTTTGAAGCAACAATCTCATGCACTGATGCTGCTGCAAAGATTTATTACACACTCGATGGTAATACTCCCGATGCGAATAGTACTCCTTACACTACAAGTATAACCATCCCCGAAGAGACTACCACACTTAAGGCTGTTGCTATCAAAGATGGTAAAGCAAGTAAGGTTGCTGATGCTGTATATACTTATGTAGCACCTGTAGCACCAACTTACACCTACACCATTTGGTCTGAAGATTGGAGTACCTTCCTTGAAACTGAAGAAGAACAACCCAAGAGTGGGACTAATGCTACCTACAAATACGGAGATGAGACAACTGAAACAACTGATACAAAATTATACTTTTTAGATAAGTATGCAGGAGGTGAAGCTCCTGAATTACTAATTAAGCCAAATCAATCATTTTTCATCAATGTAACAAGTCTTAAAGGTTGTTCAGGCACTCTAAACTTCTCATTCATAACTAACAGAAATAGCTTCACAATAGAGTCTGCCACAACAGATGTAAAGGTTGGAGCCCCTACTATAGAAGGCAACAAGCACACTTATGCCATCACAGTTCCAAAGGGTACTGAAGGACTCAATCTAGAAATCAAAAACACAGGAAAGAACATGCGTGTAGACAACCTTTCACTTTCTGCAAAGTTAAAGGATCTTGGCACTGGTTCCTTCACCATCACTCCCGCCCAATACGGCACCTACTACACTGAAGATGCATTTGTTATGCCTGAAGGTGTAACGGGTTATACAATCACCGATAAGAACGGAGAGAGCTTGACTTTGAATGCAGATTATCCTGCTAATGAAGTTGTTCCTGCTAAGACTGCTTTGCTTTTGAAGGCAACCGAGACGCCTGCTACTAATCAGGAATTCACTTACACCATTGTTAACTCTGACAAAGTTGCTCCCGAAGGCAACTTGTTGCATGGTTCTGTAGAAGCTACAAAAACTCATGTAGAAGGCGCAACTGCTTACTACAAACTCGCACAAGGCGAAGAGGGTCTTGGTTTCTATTGGGCAAATGCAAATGGTACTGCATTTACGAATGGTGCAAACAAGGCTTACCTTGCTATTACAGGTAAATTGAGCCAGATGCGTGGATTTAGCTTCGAGAGCATGACAACTGGCATCAACAATGTAGTTGCTAATACTAACAACTCTAAGAATGCTGTAATCTACGATCTCAATGGACGTCGCATTAACACATTGAACGCTGCTAAGGGCGTTTACATCGTTAACGGCAAAAAGGTTATCGTTAAGTAATCTTGGAAGTAATTAAACTAAAAAGCGATTTCACACAATGAAAAAGACATATTCTGCACCCAAAGCTAACGCAATGAGCTTGCATATCGAAAATGAAATTCTTTCAGGCTCTGATTTAAAAGCATACGATCAGTATACAAGCGCAGACCAACTCTCAGAAGAAAAAGGTTGGAGCAGCAACCAATGGGCTGATACTGACGAAGACTAAACACGCGGTTTTCCTTGCTGAAAACGAAATGAATTAAAATTAAGAACTGATAGACAGTGCTCAACGGCTTTTAGTCGTTGGGCATTGTTGTTTTATAGACACAGGAAAGAACCTGAAAAGCGCCTTATAACAACCCCAAAATCGTTTTAGTTAAGTCGCGAAAACGAGTTAACTAAGTCGCAAAATTAGTTTAGTTAAGTCGCGGGAACGAGTTAACTAAAATAATTTAGGGGTATAAAGCGGATCACCAGTAAAAAACCGTGTCCGATTATTTGAGTAAGATTTAATCAATATTTCATGCGCCAGCCCAACCCCGAAACTGTCTCTTATACACATCTGACGCTGCCGACGATCTTACGCGTGTAGATCT
>UQPD01000175.1 GCA_900542795.1 uncultured Prevotella sp.
CGAGATTACTACGCGTCTCGTGGGCTCGGAGATGTGTATAAGAGACAGCTCCAAGTCCTTCATTGTAATTTTTCTTCAAAGCAAGTTCAGCACACACTCTCTCTCTCTTAAAAGTCAAACGAGATGCGAGCGTTAATTTGTCGTCCTGTAAGGTAATTAGGCACCGCATACTGGTTGTTCGTAATGTCAGTCACCCAATAATAAGAATTGACATTATCAATACCCAATAAGTTAAAGCAGTCCACACCCAGCCAAATGTTTTTAAAGCATCTGCCAATGCCGTGTTGAATGTGGCGATCATCATTTTTCAGCAAACGATAACTCATGCCAATGTCCACACGTTTATAAGCTGGTGCTCGCAACGTTTGTTTAGATTTTTCGCTACGTGGTGGTCCAAAAGGCAAACCATCGGCAAAGGCAGCCTTCAGCGTGAAGCGCCAACGTGTGGTGCCAGGAAAGTAGTCGGTAAAATAAAGCGACACATTATAGCGTTGGTCTGTGGGACGTGGAATCCACAATCCACCAATCTTCTCCTTTGTGCGCATCAGCGAGAAAGTAAGCCACGAGTCGGTACCTGGCACAAATTCGCCATAGAGCTTAAAGTCAACACCAGCAGCATAGCCACTCGATTCATTTCTGCCGTAATACACCACGCGCACATTGTCTACCGTGTAAGGCACAAGGTGTGAGAGTGCTTTGTAATAAGCCTCGGCAGTAAATTTAAAAGGACGGTCTGCCACCTTAAAGAGGTAGTCGGCTCCCAACACAAAGTGAATAGAGCGTTGCGACTTTATTTGTTTGTTAAGTTGCACCGTAGCCAAGCCTGTAGCACTGAGAGTAGTGTCCTTCAGTTCTTTGTAGAAAGGCGGTTGGTAATAGAAGCCCGTGGCAAAACGGAAAGTCCAATGGTCGGTAAACGAGGGCATTAACCCTACTGATACACGTGGCGACACAATGGTCTCTTTGTTCCAATCCCAATGGCTAAGGCGCAAACCATAGGTAAAGTTAAACAAACCTACTTTTGTGCGTATGCGCCACGTGTCTTGTGCAAAGAAAGCAAGTCGCGACGTGGTTATGTCCGATTTAGAGCGTTGGCTGTAAATGAGTCGCAACACATTCGGGTCGTAGGGCAGAGAGTAGCCCATAGAGTCACGCATTTCCCATTCGCGCGAGTTATCGTGAATGGTTTCGCGTGTCCAGTTAAAGCCTGCTTGCAGTGTGTGTGCTGTGAATTTTGTGCGAAAGCGCAGTCCAGTGTTCATTACGCGAGCCCGCAAGCGGTTTCGTGCGTGTTCCAAATAAGTACCCACACCCAGTTGTTCCTCAGTTGTAGCCTCATTGAGCCAATACTGTCCTTGAATGTCGTAAGTTTCGTGCTCTTGTGTGCCGTAGGTTGAGAATTGTAAAGCTAAGTATGTGTCAGGATTAAAGTGGCGTGTAAGTGTGGCAGCACCAAAGAGCGTGCGGAAGTAATCTTTTTCCTTTCCGTCGAAATACACTTTAAAGGTCTTTGCATCATCGATGGTGCCAAATTTCGTTTCGCGGTCGTGTGGTGTAAAGTTGTAGTGATTGTCTGACACGTTTGCCAACACATCTAACGACCAACGTTGGTTAGGGCGCCACGACAAAAAAGCTTGATAGTCGAGAAAGTTAGGGCGGTATTCGCCATTGGTGTCAGTAGAGCCTAATAAGTAGCGTGTTGTTTTGTAGCGCACCGACGACATCAAGCTTACCTTCTTATTACCCCATCCTACATAGGTGCCAGCACCGAGCATCGAAGCTTGTGCCGAAGCCTCAAAAGCTTCAGGACGTTTATAAGTAATGTCGAGCACCGATGACATTTTGTCGCCATAGCGAGCCTCAAAGCCTCCCGACGAAAAGCCAATGCTTTCTACCATGTCAGAGTTTATAATAGACAAGCCCTCTTGTTGTCCTGAGCGCACCAACATGGGGCGATACACTTCAATGCCGTTAAGATAAACGCAATTCTCGTCGAACGACCCACCGCGCACGTTGTATTGTGAAGAGAGTTCGTTGTGGGTCGATACTCCTGCTTGTGTGGCAATAATTTCCTCAACTCCGTTGCCTGTAGTTGAGGGAGTTAGTTTAGTGTCAGGTTTATGAATGCGTTGCGTAGTAGTAGTTTGTCTACCTTGTCCCGTAACTACCGCAGTGCCTAATGTCTTGTTGGCATCATAGGGAGGTAGCATCACATCGAGACGTACAGAGTCGCCGGGCGAGCGCAACAAGCGTTTGCGACTTTCGTAACCAATCATGGAGTAAACTAATCGTACAGAGTCTGCCGATTGGCACCAAATGGTGTATTCTCCTTTTAGGTTTGTAAAGGTGAGCGCATTTTGTCCCATTACGCGCACCGATGCCAACTCAATGGGAGCGCCTTGGTCATCTTTTATAATGCCAAACACCTTGGTACGGCTTTGTGCTTGTAGTTGCAGTGCAGTCACAAAGAGTAGCAACAAGGTTATGAAGTTTCGGATATTATGTTTTTGGGGAGTATTCATACAAAGATTAAAACGAGTAGTGGGCAGTTTTATTGTACGTATGGTTTGTAAAAAACTCAACGGCGCAACTTTCGATGTGAAAGCTGCGCCGTTGCGTGGGCAAAGATGGATTCGAACCACCGAAGGCGTAAGCCAGCAGATTTACAGTCTGCCCCATTTGGCCACTCTGGTATTTGCCCATATTTCACCAAGACTTTAACGAGTGTCGTAGATGTCTCTCGGAAACGGGTGCAAAGTTAGGCATTATTTTTTTTGCTCCAAACTTTTCCCCACTTTTTTTCATAAAAAAATGCATTTTTCTTAGAAGCACCACTTAATACATACCTTTATCATGAGTCAAGCCACCCTAAAACGCTTAATAATAGTAGTACAATACCGCCTACTATAAATAATATAGAATACACAAACAACATCACTAAATAAAAAAATAAGAGAAATGAAAAAGCATATCCCCAATGGAACAACAAACAGGAAATAAATTAAACTCACAAAACGACATTGGCTTTTGGCATTTAAAACACAATATCTTAACTTTGCCTTAAATATTCAAGATTCACACTCTTACGAAAAAGATAAATACAATTTAATAATATAAATAAGTATGAGATTAGAAAAAAGTGTAGACCCTATGGGTATGGCAATACACGATTTTGCCTTTAACGGCAAAGCAGGGAAATTACGCGTACTATCGTCCATGTTCGACGAAGACGAAATGCCCGTTGCCAATTTATTTCGAACAGAAATACAGATGCCACGCATTGAACGCATTGCGCTCGAACTCTGCAAAGGGAACGTTCTCGACGTAGGGGCTGGCGCAGGCTGTCACACTTTAGCATTAGAAAAACGTGGATTAAAAGTTACATCAATAGATATCTCTCCTCTATCTACCGAAGTAAGGACCCAACGAGGTGCGAAGGATGCACGCTGCGAAGATTTATATACAGCAAAATTCGAAGAAAAATTTGACACAATCATTCTCCTTATGAACGGATTAGGTATAGCTGGAACACTCAATAGGCTCCCCACCCTACTTTACCGCTGCAAAGACTTACTTTCCCCCAATGGAAGAATTCTTGCGGACTCTTCAGATTTGCGTTATGTATTTGAAGATGAAAATGGACTATTTGATTGGGACACGAACGATGGTTATTATGGCGAAGTTGACTTTAAGATGATTTACGAAAAATGTCATGGTGAACGTTTTAATTGGCTTTACGTAGACTTCGAAACTCTCAAAACTATCGCTAATCAATGTGGACTAAGCGTAAAAAAAATAGCAGACGGAGAACATTATGACTACTTGGCTGAAATAAAACAATCTATATAAACGGCATTTATTACACCGACCTCACCTCTCTAACGGGGTGAAGTCGCGCGTAAAACACACAACAAACCATTTTTCACCGATTACTTTGTGTCCTACAAATTTTAAAATCAGAATTTTTAGAACCCTATACTCTTTTCGAGTATATCAATTAACACGTACGAGTTAATCAATATAAAAGGCAAAGTTAAGTTAATCAATTAACTTGGTCGAGTTAATCAATAGACTTTTTGGAGACAGATCCATGGAAAGTTCCCAACACACATAAAACATACTATACGAAAAAACTGCTTTAAAATCTTTTGACTTTAAAGCAGTTTCGCGGTGCGTACGGGACTCGAACCCGTGACCCCATGCGTGACAGGCATGTATTCTAACCAGCTGAACTAAC
>UQPD01000176.1 GCA_900542795.1 uncultured Prevotella sp.
ACCTATAACCTTTTGATCCGTAGTCAAATGCTCTATTCAGTTGAGCTAAGGAGCCTTGTAAGGTAGAACTCGTATTTGTATGTTTTGTGACTCCTATAGGATTCAAACCTATAACCTTTTGATCCGTAGTCAAATGCTCTATTCAGTTGAGCTAAGGAGCCGTTATTTCTGATTTGCGAGTGCAAAGGTATGGAGTTTTAGTGAAACGACCAAACACTTCGCCTCTTTTTTTGAAAAAAAACTTCATTTTTCTTTGTTTAATTGTGTATCTGTTTGGTCAACTTTGCAATATAGAGAGAATGTATGAGTTCTGAATAGCAAAAAGGGGTGTTGACGGAAACATTGAAAAAGCGCTTTGTTAAGATGAACTTTTGTTGCAGAAAAGCATTATCGCCTTAAAAAATTCGACTTTTACGTTCATAATATGTAACTTTGTGGTCAGATAACTTAAAATAAATTGAAGTGAGAGGCAAAAAAACGTGCTGAAAGGTATTTGCCTATCCATGCGATACATCTATCTATTATGAACAAATTATTGATAAGCGGAATGTTGGCTGTAATGCCTATCTTTGCTTTGGCAGACAATGCAACCGATTCATCAAACAATCCGTACAACGATTTAGATTACGAAACCAAGGGATATGTCTTCAAAGCCAAGACAGACTCTAAGACCATGCAGAAAATGCAGCCCGACATAAAGTTTGGCGGCTACATTATGGGAAAATATAGCATTAGTGATCGTAGTGGTATGCCAACCAATGGTGGTTTCGACCTCCGTTTTATCCGTTTGTATGCCGATGGTCATGCTTTTAAAGACTTTTATTATAAAATGCAGTTAGAGGTAAATGGTGCTCCTGGCAACAATAAAGGTCCGCGTGTGCTCGATGCCTTCATTGAATGGCAAAAGTATAAATTTTTCCGTTTAAAACTCGGACAATTTAAACGCTCCTTTGGTTTTGAAAACCCCATGAGTCCACTTGCCATTGGCTTAGGTTCTTATTCACAAGCAACCATGAAATTGGCCTCGATTAACGACCGCAATGGCGAAGGTAGTTTTAATAAGAGTTCGGGACGCGACTTAGGATTTCAAGTACAAGGCGACTTCCTTCCCGCAGCCGATGGACATAACTGGGTACACTATCAGGTGGGTGTGTTTAATGGACAAGGCATTAACCATGCAGACAAAGATCACCATAAAGACTTGATTGGTGGACTTTGGTTCTCGCCAGTGAAAGACCTTTGCATTGGTGGTTTTGGATGGAATGGCAAATATACCAATGAGAAATATGATGCAGCCAATCCAAACGGTGAACTTCGCAGTGTAAAACGTGTGCGTTGGGGAGCTGGATTAAAATATGAATCAAACTGGACCGTGCGTGGCGAATATATGAGTTCGGTGGGTGGAGTTACCACCAATGCTTCTGCTCCCGACCGCTCAGACGCTTGGTATGCTACCATAGGTGTTCCTGTGGTTAATAATTTTAAGGTGTATGGTCGTTACGACTGCTATCGCGACAACCGTCGCTCATGGAAATCGCTTTGCACAAACTATGGCTTAAGTGCTAACTACACTTTGGGCAATAACTTGATTTTCCAACTTAATTACACCTTTACAGACGACCGCTCAGCACGTCACGCTGCATCGCCCAAGGACTCGCACTATAATACCTTTGATGCGCAAATTACAGCGCGTTTTTAAGGGACGTGTAGCTGGGAGAGAAAAGAGCAAAACCTAATAGGGTGGTTCTAAAAATTCTGCAATAACGAAACTATAAACAAAAAGCCTATGAGCGAAATGAGAAATAACATGGACCAACGCCATGAGCTTGTGAGCACCTTGCTTGCAATCTATCGCAACGAGCATGTGCGTCCTGCCAAGGACGAGGCACGCCGTATTGCTGATTTTATTGAAAGCGCCACAGCCACTGATCCCTCGTTGACGTATGATGAATTTGGGCTTAATCGCACGATATTGGCTTTAAAAGCCATACGTTTGGCGGTAGACGAAATAGGTATTCGTGGACATGCACTAACAGCCTATTTGCTGCGTGCTGTTGTTAGCAAACCCGATCAGTGCGAACTGGTTGAACGCTATTTCGGTAAAGATGTGGCACAAACACTGCGAGGTTTTTTGCGTGTGGAAGCTATTGAAGTGAAAACCGAAGCTATGCGCACAGATAATTTTCGCAATTTGCTGGTGTCACAAGCAGGCGATATGCGCATTGTGTTAATGCTAATAGCCGACTGTGTAAACTTGATGCGCCACATCAAGGATACTGAAAATGTTGAAGCTCAACGCAAGGTGAGCACTGAGGCTGCTTATCTTTATGCTCCATTGGCTCATAAGTTAGGACTTTATAAGCTGAAAAGCGAACTCGAGGACTTGAGTCTAAAGTATCTGGAACACGATGCTTATTACATGATTAAGGAAAACCTTAATGCTACCAAGCGCTCGCGCGATGCTTACATCGAACGTTTTATTGCTCCTATCCGTAAAATGCTTGATGCCGAAGGGTTGCGCTATCACATGAAGGGACGTACCAAGAGTATACACTCTATATGGCAAAAAATGAAGAAGCAGCAATGCGGTTTTCATGGTGTGTACGACCTTTTTGCCATTCGCATCATTCTTGATTCGCCCATTGCAAAAGAAAAGGAGCAGTGTTGGAAGGTGTTTTCGCTTATAACCAATAAGTACGAAAGCAACTTAAAACGTTTGCGCGATTGGCTTACTGTGCCTAAGAGCAATGGTTACGAAAGTTTGCACATTACGGTGAAAGGTCCCGAAGATAAGTGGGTTGAAGTGCAAATTCGTACGGAACGAATGGACGAGATTGCTGAACATGGTCTGGCTGCTCACTGGCGATATAAAGGTGTAAAGAGTAGTGGGGGAGGCGTTGATTCGTGGTTGGCAGATATTCGCTCGGCTCTCGAGACGGGCAATGAAGGTTTGCTCACGCAAAGTCTTTCGTCTAATGCAAAAGAACGTGAGGTTTATGTGTTCTCCCCCAAGGGAGACCTTTATCGACTTCCACCCCGGTCAACCGTGCTCGACTTTGCTTACACCATTCATACAGGCGTGGGTAATCGTTGCGTAGGTGGTCGCATTGATGGTAAGAACTATTCTATTCGTCAACCTCTTGAAAGTGGACAAACGGTTGAAATTCTCACTTCGAGCACTCAAAAGCCTAAGGCTGAGTGGATAAACATTGCACAATCTAATCATGCTCGTTCTAAAATTAGGGCAGCTGTGCGCGAACTCACAGCGGGCGACATTGCCTTAGGCAAGGAAATGCTTGAGCGCAAAATGAAAAATCGTAAGATTGATTGGGACGAGGCCATCATTAACCAATTGATAAAGAAGTTGGGCTATAAAGAGAGTTTTGACTTCTTTAAGGATTTGGGCGATGAAAAATTGGATGTGAATCGTGTGCTCGATACTTACGTAGAACTTGGTCGTCGCGAACAAGGGTTGGCAGAACGTGCCGCTGTTCGTTCTGCTGAAGAGTTCAACATGAACAGCGAGGTTATGCAGAAGGCGAAGGGAGAGCAAGACGAGCTGGTAATTGGTCGCGACTTAAAGGGACTCGACTTTCAGTTGGCACGTTGTTGCAATCCTGTGTATGGTGATGACATTTTTGGCTTTGTCACAGTGAGTGGCGGAATTAAAATACATCGCACTACTTGTCCCAATGCTCCCGCTTTGCGCGATCGTTTTGGTTACCGCATAGTTAAAGCTCGTTGGGCAGGAAAGGGACATGGTTCTTATCCTATCACGTTACATGTTGTGGGACAGGATGATTTGGGTATTGTTAATAACATTACTTCTATCATCTCGAAGGAGGAACATATTATGCTTCGCAGCATCAATATTGACTCTAACGATGGTCTCTTCTCGGGTATTCTTACCATTTTGGTAGATGACACGCAGCGCCTTACTGCCCTCATCAAAAAACTCCGTACGGTGAAAGGGGTGAAGGCGGTTAGTAGAGCGTAAGCGCAACTTAGAAAATGCTGTGTTTGAGATTATTTGACTAAGAATTTATCAAGGTTTCACGCGCCAGCCTTACCTGGTTAGGGGTGAGGTTGGCGCTATTATCAATTTCTGCGCAAGTTATTCGTTTTTTAGTCAAAAAAGTCTTTGTTTTTTTAGTCAAAAATGTTTTGTTCTTT
>UQPD01000177.1 GCA_900542795.1 uncultured Prevotella sp.
GTAATAAGTAAGAAGTAATAAGTATTACATTCTTGCAAAGTACTAATAAGAAGTAATAAGTAAGAAGTAATAAGTAATACATTCTTGCAAAGTACTAATTCTAAGTAATACATCCTTGCCAAGGATTAAGTATAACATCCTAATGAGCTAATTACACAAAACTGTTTGTGTATGAGGAACACCTCGATAAAAAAGAAAAAAGGAAGACTTTTGAACAGCCAACCACAAACACAATATACATCATGCAAACCATTACACTAACGAATGTTTTGCCTCACGTTTTTGCAAGCCGCACCGATTTGAATAGCGAAGTGTGGAAACAAAACGTGAAGTTTGAAAAAGAAAAGCTCTACCTTGTAGAGGCTATGTCGGGCACAGGCAAGTCTACCCTGTGTAGCTATATCTTAGGCTATCGCCACGACTACACAGGAACCATACAGTTCGACAATCAAGATGTTCATGACATCAAAATAAATCAATGGGTAGACATTCGCCAACACAGCATAAGCCACCTATTTCAAGAACTGCGCCTATTCCCCGAACTCACAGCACTCGAGAATGTGATGATAAAAAATAATCTCACCAACTTCAAGTCGTTGAGCGAAATTAAAGAATGGTTCGAAAGATTAGGCATTGCCGACAAATTGGATGCAAAGGTAGGACGTATGAGTTTTGGACAACAACAACGTGTTGCCATGATAAGAGCTTTAGTACAACCCTTCGACTTCCTTTTGGCAGACGAGCCCATTAGCCATCTCGACGACACCAACTCAGCAATTATGGCAGACATCATGATGACCGAAGCCAAACGTCAAGGTGCAGGCGTAATTGTTACGAGCATTGGCAAACACATGGTGTTAGATTATGATAAGACTTACAAACTATAACACACATACAATGAAAAGTTTAATATGGAAACTGCTGCGACAACACATCAGTCTGTCGCAATTTGCAGGATTTTTCTTCGCAAATCTCTTTGGTATGTGGGTGGTTATGCTCGGCATACAATTTTATAAAGACATCATTCCTGTTTTTACAGAAGAAGATAGCTTTATAAACAACAATTTTTTAGTAGTGTCGAAACACATCACAACCGTAGGCACGCTTTCAGGACGCAACAATGCCTTTAGCACTTTCGACATTGCCGACATAGGCAAACAACCCTTTTGTAAAAAGGTGGGTGCTTTCACCTCGTCACAATATAAGGTGTCTGCTGCAATGGGTATGAAAGGATCTGCTCCCCTAAACACCGAAATGTTTTTTGAAGCCGTACCCGATAGTTTTGTAGATGCAGCTGCTGCCGATTGGAAATACACTGCTGGCGAAAAAGAAGTACCCGTTATTTTACCACGCACCTACATTGCACTCTACAACTTTGGCTTTGCCCAAAGTCGCAACCTTCCTAAAGTAAGCGATGGACTTGTAGGTATGATTGATATGCACATCTTCATCAATGCCAATGGACAGCATGCACAGTTCAAGGGTAAAGTGCTTGGCTTCTCAAGCCGACTTAACACAATCCTCGTACCTCAAAGTTTTATCGATTGGAGCAATGCCACCTACGAACCTGGCAAAACCGAAGACCCTTCACGCATCATTCTTGAAGTAAACAACCCTACCGACTCGCGCATTGCACAATACATGCAACAAAAGGGCTATGACGTTGAAGATAATAAACTTGATGCTGGCAAAACCACTTATTTCTTAAAGGTAGTAGTTAGCATGGTACTCTTAGTGGGTCTGTTAGTAAGCATCCTCTCGTTCTACATCCTGATGTTAAGCATCTATCTTTTGGTACAAAAAAATACACAAAAGTTAGAGAACCTTCTGCTCATTGGCTACAGTCCCAATCGTGTGAGCCGTCCTTACCAATTACTCACCTTAGGCATGAATGCCGCCACACTGCTCATTGCATTTATACTGCTCATTGTGGTGCGCAATTACTACATGCACGTAATAGGACTCATCTTCCCCACCCTAAAAGATGGAGGATTACTTCCCGCATTAGCTACAGGTGGAGGTATCTTTATATTAGTATCAATTATAAACATCATTGCCATCCGCAAAAAAGTGATGAGCATTTGGTAAATAGGTGTTCCAACTGTTTTAAACCCCTACTTACGAAAAAGCATATAGACTTTCATGAAAGCCCTACTCGCATTATATAAGGAGTGGAGAGGCAAAGCCCCACTCAAAGTTGAAACCTTAGCAAAAGCTGGCAGTAACCGTCAATACGTGCGCATGCTCGCCGATGATGGTTCAACAGTTATCGGTGTTATCGGTCCCTCGATTGCCGAAAACCGCTGCTTCATTTATCTCGCCCAACACTTCACCCACAAAGGTTTGCCCATGCCCAAAATCTTTGCAGTTAATGCCGACTATAGTCGCTACATACAGCAAGACTTAGGACAACAAGCCCTCTACGATGCTTTGGCTGATGCACGAAAAAACAACTTCAGCTACGAAGAAAAAGAAAAAGCGCTATTAGCTGCCACACTCCAACAGTTGGCACACATCCAGGTAGAAGGTGCCCAAAACTTAGACTTCGCACAATGCCTCCCGCCCATTCGCTTCGACCAGCAAGCTGCCATGTTCGACCTCAACTACTTTAAATATAGTTTTCTGAAGACAACCGACTTGCCCTTCGACGAAATAAAACTCGAAGCAGACATGCAGCAGTTAGCAACCGACCTTGTAGGCGATAGCAACGAAGAACACTACTTTTTGTATCGCGACTTTCAAGCACGCAATGTAATGCTTTGCGAAGGCGAACCCTATTTCATCGACTTTCAAGGAGGCATGCAAGGACCTTTACAATATGACGTCGCATCATTTTTGTGGCAAGCCTCAGCACGCTATCCCCAATCACTGCGCAATGAACTGATTGAAGTATACACAGAAGAACTGCAAAAACTGTTGCCCCACTTCAATAAAGCAGCCTTCAACCAACGTCTGCAGTTATTTGTATTGTTCCGCGTGCTGCAAGTTTTAGGAGCCTATGGACTTCGTGGTTATTTTGAACGTAAAAAATATTTCCTCGACAGCATCCCCCTTGCCATTGACAATTTGCGCAAGATGTTAGCCGACCATGTTGCAGCGCCCTACCCCTATCTCAACGAAATTCTGCAACAACTCGTAGCATTGCCACAATTCAATGCCACACCAGCCCAACATGGTCAAGCCTCCGTGTCGAAATATGACGGACAAGGTCCTTTAGTAGTTCGCGTGTTCAGCTTTAGCTATAAAAAAGGCATCCCCGAAGACACCTCAGGCAATGGAGGAGGCTACGTGTTCGACTGCCGCAGCACCCACAACCCAGGACGCTACGAACAATACAAACCCCTTACGGGCTTAGACCAACCCGTCATTAAGTTCTTGGAGGACGATGGCGAAATTCTCACTTTCCTCGACTCTGTATACAAATTAGCAGATGCCCACGTAGCCCGATACATGCAACGCGGTTTCACCAACCTTATGTTCTCGTTTGGTTGCACAGGTGGACGCCACCGCAGTGTGTACTCAGCCCAACACTTGGCAGAACACCTACACAACAAGTTTGGCATCGAAGTACACATTTGCCATCGCGAACAAAACATTCAGCAAGTGCTGAAAAAATAAGTACGCGCCAAAGTACAAAGCAAGGCCTCTAATTGCAAAAGAACAGACAAAGCGAAGGCATATCGAGTTAAGATTTCTAAAATAATGGTCAACATACCCTATTTTCAAGGAATAAACCGTAACTTTGCTTTAACACAAATAGTCAATATGACCAATAATGATGATTTTCAAGACATAAAAGAAGCCCTGAACAACGGACTACTTGACAAGGCATTGCAGTTGGCACAAAAGCAGCAAGAAGAACAAGGAGATTCGGCCATGCTGTTCTATTGGCAAGGCAAAATCCACATGAAAAAGGCTAATTGGAGCGAAGCCATGAATAGTTTTCTTCATGCCGAAGCACTCGACCCCGAAAGTCCTGCTAAAGAATGCCGCCTTATGCTTTGCGACATCATGGAGTTCTACAACAAAGACATGTACAACCAATAATAACGAACCCAAACAGTCCCCGCCCGCTCAAAGGCATTGAAGTCGTCTAAACTTTTATGAAGTTCAAGATTTGCCTTTATTTTTGAAG
>UQPD01000178.1 GCA_900542795.1 uncultured Prevotella sp.
GGGGGTATTTATGGAATTTCAAAAAAATAATTTATGAACATTTGTGGCTCATTGACGGACATTTATGACTAAACAATGCTTCATGCGCCAGCCCAACCCCGAAAGGGGGTATTTATGGAATTTCAAAAAAATAATTTATGAACATTTGTGGCTCATTGATGGACTTTTTTGACTAAAAAACAACAAACATTTTTGACTACCCCAAGCGCGAAGCGCAAATAGATATTGTTTTACTCAACTTTTAGACTTTACAGATATCTTAGGGTAGTTCTTACCACATTTACTGCAAATTACAGAAATAGCCTAAAAAATGCTTGTATGGTAAATAACTTATACCTAACTTTGCACAGATGTGGTGGTGCGACATCAACCTTAAGCACGTAAATCATAAACGCCACAGACACTCCAACACATAATTAAAACAACGAATGTCTCTACTCGAAAATAAAAAAGCAGCATACCAAACATTGGGATGCAAACTCAACTTTGCTGAAACTTCGTCTCTGCGCGACCAAATGGAGCGTGAAGGCGTACAAACGGTTCAGAAAGGCGAAAAAGCTGATATCTGCATTGTCAACACTTGCTCTGTTACCGATGTGGCTGACCATAAATGCCGACAAGCTATTCACCGCTTTACACGCGAACACCCTGGTGCTTTTGTAGTGGTGATGGGTTGCTATGCACAGCTCAAAGCCAACGAAATTGCTACGTTCCCAGGGGTCGACTTAGTGTTGGGCATGGAACAGAAGGGCGATGTGATGCAATATATTGAAGAACGCTTGGCACAAAAAATGGCGCTCGAAGGTGGCGACGCTTGCCACGAAGCGATCAGTGTACCCACTAAAGACATTCGCACATTTGTTCCCTCGTGCTCACGTGGCGATCGCACCCGCTATTTTTTGAAGGTGCAAGACGGCTGCAACTATTATTGCACCTATTGCACCATTCCCATTGCTCGCGGACGCTCACGCAATGGCAGCATTGCCTCATTGGTAAAACAAGCCGAACAGGTGGCTGCTGAAGGGGGAAAGGAAATTGTGTTGACGGGTGTAAACACGGGTGACTTTGGACGCTCTACAGGCGAAACCTTTATTGAGCTTATCAAGGCTCTCGATCAAGTTGAAGGCATCGAGCGTTATCGCATCTCAAGCATCGAACCCAATTTGCTAACCGATGAGATCATTGAGTTCTGTGCCCAGTCACGTGCCTTTATGCCCCACTTCCACATTCCCTTGCAATGTGGTAGCGACACCGTGCTCAAACTCATGCACCGCCATTACGACACGGCACTCTTTGCCAGCAAAATCAAACGCATCAAAGAGGTTATGCCCGATGCCTTTATTGGGGTAGACGTTATTGTGGGTATGCGTGGCGAAACTGACGAATGCTTTGAAGAGGCTTACCAATTCATTAAAGGACTGGATATCTCGCAGTTGCACGTGTTTAGCTATAGCGAGCGTCCTGGCACCAAAGCACTCGAAATTCCCTATGTGGTTTCGCCTCAAACCAAACATGCACGTAGCCAGCGTTTGTTAGCCCTTTCCGAGGAAAAGCGTCAGGCACATTATGCTAAATTCATGGGTACCGAACGTCCCGTGTTATGGGAACACACACGCGAAGGCGAACCCATGCAAGGTTTTACCGACAATTACATCCGTGTGAAACAAACTTTGGGCGCTTGCACAGCAGATAACACCGTAACCTCTGTGGTATTGGGCAATTTTGACGAAAAAGGCGAATGCCTCATGGCTAAAAACTAAGCAACAATGATAAAGACAGACAAAATTGCAGTAGTCATTCTTAATTGGAACGGACGCGACATGATGCGCCGTTTCCTTCCCTCGGTTGTAAAGAATTCACAACCCGAAGGCTGTGTTATTGTAGCCGATAATGGGTCGACCGATGGTTCACTGCAAATGCTCACCCAGGAATTTCCCGAAGTAATGCAACTGCCATTGCCCCAAAACTATGGCTTTGCTGAAGGCTACAACCAAGCATTCAAGCAAATCGATGCTCCTTATTATTTGTTGCTAAACTCTGATGTTGAGGTGCCCGAACATTGGCTCACCCCCTTATTGGCTTATATGGAAGCACATCCCGAAACGGCAGCCTGTCAACCCAAATTGCTAAGCCAAAAGGAGAAGACGATGTTTGAATATGCGGGTGGAGCAGGTGGCTTTATGGATGCTTATGGCTATCCCTTTTGCCGAGGACGCATCTTTGCCGACGTTGAGTACGATCAAGGTCAATACGACACCATCCGTACGCTGCTTTGGGCTACAGGAGCTGCTTTAATGGTAAGACGCGAAGATTGGCAAAGCAGTGGTGGACTCGATGCTCGCTTTTTTGCTCACATGGAGGAGATTGACCTGTGTTGGCGTTTGCGAGCTCGTGGACGTGGCATAGTATGTGTTCCCCAAAGCAAGGCTTACCATGTAGGAGGTGGCACACTCGATGCTGGCAATCCGCGTAAGACCTTCTTAAACTTCAGAAACAATTTGCTGATGCTCTACAAAAACTTGCCCAATGATGAGCTGAACCGCGTAATGCGTGTGCGCAAAGCCTTAGACTGGGTAGCTGCATTGAAGTTTCTGTTAACAGGCGATGTCAAAAATTTTAAAGCGGTAATGAAGGCTCGCAAAGAATTTGCACGTATGCGCCCCGACTTCGAAAAAGACCGCAAGCACAATTTGCAGCAAGCTGTTAATGGCGGAAAAAATATTGAAGGTCGCATCAACCGCAGCATCTTGTGGCTGTATTATTGCGGTAACAAAAAATTTAGCCAATTAGGAATTGACTGACATTTAGGTAAAATTTTACTTTAAATGCAAACCTAATCTTTGCAAAAAGCAGCATATCCTTACCTATTTGTTATAAAAAACACACTATTACTTGATATTTAACGCATTTTGCGCTAACTTTGCAGCGATTTAACGCATAAACTTTTTTTGCGTACAAGCTGCACAATAACCCATAATAGAAAGGACTTTAGATTGTTATTCATAAAAAAATACATACACACGCTTGTTGGGGCATTGATAACCATTGTATGCCTCACAGCTTGTCAACTTGACCGTAGTTTACTTAAAAATGGTCAAGAAAGTCAGGTACACATCATACGATACGACCGATTAGTAGAAGACTATGTAAGTAGCGGAAACATCACTTTGTGGCAAAGAATGAATACGGAGTTTCCGCGCGAAACCCGTGCGCTTATTGAGGATGTACTAAAATTAGGACATGCCGACCAAGAGGGCATTGAAGATAGTTTACGTGCTTACTACAACGACCCCATTTTGGTGCAACTGCGCAAAGATGTGGGCAAAAAGTACGAAAACTTGCATCACTTTGAAAAAGAATTAACCAATGCCTTCCAACGTCTTGAAGCTGAGGACTCTACATTTGTAATTCCCAAGGTATATGTACAAAATTCAGCTTTCAACCAAAGCATTGTTGTGGGCGACAGTCTCATAGGCATCAGTTTAGATAAATATATGGGTACGGACTATCCTGCCTACAACAAATATTTCTATGAGAACCAACGTGTCACGATGGAACCAGCCCGCATGGTACAAGAGTGCGTATTCTTTTACTTAGTGCAACAATATCCTTACAGCAGGCATTTTAAAGAATATTCTTTGAAGAACGTCTTAATTCACCGCGGTAAGATTGCTTGGATTGTTGCCCAATCAGTAAACAAAGCGCCCATAGACATTGCGGCTTATCAAACTGCCACCAAGACTTGGTACACCACGCACCAAGACGAAGTTCTGAAGGAGTTAAAGCGTCCTGAAATATGGAACAGCAAAGACTCTACACTGATTAACGACATCATGATGACAAGCACCAAACATCCCTACTTCAAAGACCCACACTCACGCGGAGTAGGTCTATGGATTGGCATAAACATCATCGATAACTACATGAAACATCACCCCAATGTTTCCCTCGACTCATTACTGAAAAAAACAAGTTTTAAGTATTAAGTGTTAAGTATTAAGTATTACATTCTTGGTGAAAACAAGTATTACTGTCTCTTATACACATCTGAC
>UQPD01000179.1 GCA_900542795.1 uncultured Prevotella sp.
GTGAGGCTGGCGCATGAAACATTGATGATTCTATCATAAATCGTGCAGAAAAAAATTGCGAATTTTGAACACCCTACGTTTTGCCCCAAGCTCAAAAACTCTTAGTCGCAGAAATTCTGCGGAAGTTATTTTTAAACATAGCTTACTATTACAGATGTAAAGTAAACAAGAACTCTAATCCGCCCTCTTTGCGATTTCGCACAGAGATGTCGCCTTGGTGAAAGAGCACGGCATTGCGCACGATAGACAAACCTAAACCCGTTCCACCATCGTTGCGTGTGCGACCATCGCTAATACGATAGAAGCGTTCGAACAAACGCGGAAGATGTTCTTCGGGAACGCCTTGCCCATTGTCGTAAACCGAGAAGTAGGCAAACTCTTTCGTCACGTTGTAACATTCCACATGGATGTCCTTACCCTCTCCAGCGTAGCGCAAACTATTTTCCATTAAGTTGCGGAAAATGGCAAAGAGCAACGTGTAGTTACCCTCAATTTTAAGGTCGGCAGGCACCGAAGTGAAAAGTTTCATGCCAGTTTGCACAAATTTTTCGTGTAATTCTTCTTCCACATCCTTCACAATCTGTGGCATCGACACCATTTCGCGCGGCATTAGGCTTGCTGCCTCCTCAGTTTTAGTAATTAACGCAACATCGCGAATTAAGTCCGTTAGGCGCAACACCTGTGCATGCGCTTTGTCTAAAAAGTAGTGCTTACGTTCATCACTCAGTGAGGGACATTCTTGTATGGTTTCAATGTAGCCACGAATGCTGCTTACTGGGGTGCGCAACTCATGCGTAATGTTGTTGCTCATTTGTTGCTTCAACTTCCGATTTTTTTCAGCCTTTGTTACATCCGCCAATGTAATTTCAAAACTACCATCGGTGTAAATAAGCAACTGCACGGCAAAGGTGTTACTACCAGCTTGTGTGTTAAAGCGGAACACGGGAGCTTCCTCCGTAATAGCACGCAATTTGCTATTGATGCGTAAAAATTCCACTGCAGGAGCGAAAAACTTGGCTTGCCAAATGGCAGAGATGTCGGGGGTGGGATGGTCGAGCAATACGTTGACATATTGCATAAAACGCTGATTGGCATAAATGCGTTTGCGTTCGGGCGTGAAGATGGCAATCCCTTCGTCAAAGTAGTGAAAGTGACGCATGAGGCGTTCGCGTTCTAATGTGATTTGGCGGTTCGACTCCTCAAGCTGTTTGTACTTCTCCATAATAGAACTGCCAATTTCGCCCAATTCTGAGTGGGGGAACTGAATGTGTTCATAGTCTACCAACCCTTTATCTGCCGACTGCATAAAATTGCGCAAACTTGTTATGGCTTTGCCAAAGCGGTCGCTGATGTAAATAAGCACTACCAAGGCAATGGGGAAGAGCATTAACACAAACCACAGAAAGACATTGTCTGCCTTCATGAAGTTTTGTACCGAAGCATCAAAGGGTAATGCCACACGCACAATGTAGGGGCCGTATGACTTGGCGTAATAAAAGAACTCGCGCTTGTCTGTTTCAGAGTATCTCACATCGCTACCACTCCCCGAGGCATTGGCGGCGCGCACTTCGGGGCGATCGAAGTGATTGTCCATGCTGTCAATTGCATGGTGTGTCGACTCAAAGCGCACCTTTCCTCTGCGTCCAATCACGGTGAGGCGCAAATCGGGGGGCAACACATGGAGCAGTGTGTCATAGTTCACAGTGTCGGCATATTCTGTTGCACTTGCCACCATGTCGGCATAGCTTTGCAAGCGCGAGTCGAGCAAGTCGTGCTTATATTGTCGTTCGCGGTTATACTGAAACATCACTAACAATGCCGTAAACACGGCAAAAAGCAGTGTGAAGTTCAGCAGCAGTTTTTGTTTATACGTAAGTCGTTTCATTCTTCAAAACAATAACCATAACCCTGTCGGTTCACAATGTGATAGGCATCATCGCCTAATTTGCGGCGTACGCGGGCAATGTGTACGTCGACAGTGCGGTCGAGCACATAGCTATCGCCATGCCACACCTCAGCCAAAATCTCGTCGCGCGAGTAAACACGTCCAGGGTGCATGGCTAACAAGCTGAGTATGCCAAACTCCTTGGGCGAGAAACGAATTTCCACCTCCTTTGTAAACACTAACTTCTTTACAAAGTCGATGGTTAAGTTGCCTGCGCGAAGTTCTGTGCGTTGTGGTTCACTTTCAGTGCGGCGCAACACTGCGCGAATACGTGCTAACACCTCGTGCAGCGAAAATGGCTTTGAGATGTAGTCGTCGCCTCCAGCCGAGAAGCCCGTAAGCATATCGTTCTCCGTGTCTTTAGCTGTGAGAAATATGATAGGTGTTTTTAGTTTTAGCTCGTTGCGCACCTTATTCGCCATTCTGAAACCCGAAATGCCGCCCAACATTACATCGAGCAGAATTAAGTTAATGTCGGGTTGCAATTTATGTAGTGCTTCTTCGGCAGACTCTGCTGTTTCCACCTTATAACCAGCGTTTTCAAGGTTACATTGCAAAATCTCTCGTAAGTCGGGTTCATCGTCAACCACTAAAATTTTGTAAGGTTCCATATTGTATTTTTGTTTTATTTCAGTGCAATATTACGGCTTTTCTTAAAATCGTTGGTTATTTAAGCTGTTAAATTTGTGTGAAGAAGTAGAAGGGGGGAGAGAGGGTGTGTACAAAAAAAGGAGTTAAGAAGTAAGTCTTGCTGTGTGCAAGTCATTCTTCTTAACTCCTAAATTTAAAAAAAGGCGTTTAAACGATTATGCCTTTACGCGGTTCAAGTAAGAGCCATCGCGTGTGTCGACTTCGATGATTTCGCCTTCGTTGATGAAGAGGGGAACGCGTACTTCAACACCTGTTTCGAGAGTAGCAGGCTTAGTAGCGTTAGTAGCGGTGTCACCCTTCAAGCCCGGTTCAGTGTAAGTAATCTTAAGCTGAGTTTTAACGGGCATTTCAGCAAAGAGGATAGTTTCAGTAGAGGCATCGCTAACAACTTCGCAAACATCGCCTTCCTTCATGAAGTCAACGCCAGTGATGAGGTCCTTTTCGATGATTACATCGTCCCAAGTTTCTTGGTTAAGGAAGTGGTACTGGTCGCCTTCAGCATAAGAGTACTGGTAGGGGCGGCGTTCAACGCGTACGTCTTCGAGAGCTTCGCCAATGTTGAAGCGACGTTCGAGCACACGGCCAGAAACAACGTCCTTCAAAGTGGTACGCATGATGGTGTTACCCTTACCGGGCTTTACGTGCAAAAAGTCAATGCAGAAGTAGAGCTTGCCGTCCAAGCGGATGCAAGTACCCTTCTTGATGTCTTGTGATTTAATCATTGGAGTAAATGTGTATGTTTTGTTTTATCTTATGATTTTGACGGCAAAATTACTATTTTTTTTTGAGAAACAACTTTTTTACGCCATTTAAAATATCCCGCTACAGCTATCACTACGTATAAGCCATAGAGTGCGGCCTTAAATGGGATGCCTTTTCCCACATATAAATAGCAACAAACCACGTCAACCACAATCCAAAAGAACCATTGTTCAACATACTTGCGTGCCAAGGCCCATAAGCCTACAAAGCTCAAGGCATTTGTAAAGGCATCGAGCACAGGTACGGTTGAGTTTGTGAATGTTTTTAGCACATACCATGTTCCTGCCCATGCTACGGCAAAGAATAGAGTAGCAGGCAAGTAAAGGCGCATGGGCATGTGGGTAATGGGTAACTCGCCTTGTTCGCTTAGCTCATTATCTGCCTTGCGCTTTTTGCCAAACTTCCACACCAAAAAGCCATAGACGCCTGCTATGGTATAATACACTGCCATACCTGCATCGCCATAGAGTCCGTGGCTCCAATAGAGTGCAATGTCGAGGGCTGGCATTACAATGCCAAATAGCCACAACCAAATGCTAGCACGATATTCTAACCAAATGTAGATGAGGCCTAATATTGTGGTGATGATGTCGAGATATTGCATGAGTCTTTAAGTAATTTTTTTTTTCGTCAAAAAAGACTTTGTTTTTTTTCGTCAAAAATGTCCATCAATGAATCATAAATG
>UQPD01000180.1 GCA_900542795.1 uncultured Prevotella sp.
AGATGTGTATAAGAGACAGCGTATTCCCCTTATTTTGTCAAAAAAATATTACATTTGTGCGATTTATTTTTGGCATGTTCCAAAAATTACAAGTTTATAGGTCTCGAAGCTGAAGAGCGAATGCCGTTTTCTTTTTTTTGATAGCATTCAAAAAAAAGCGTATGGCACTCGGATTATGCTTAGAGCATTAAGCTGGCAAATTTGGAATTGCCTCACTTTAATAACATATATTTAATTGATACGCTTATGTTGGCATTTATCAAAACAAATTATCAGGTGGGAGACCCCATCGAAGTAAATTGCTCGGAAGGAGTGATTACAGGTAGCATTGAGTTTGTAAACAACAAGTACATTGTGCTTCGTCAGCCCAACGGAAAAATTTGTGGCATCGCAGCCAGCGACATCCGCACATTCACCGCTGCAAGTCCGGTAACAATGGTTCCGCAGCATGGAACCTGTGCTACGCAAGCACCTGCCTACGACGAGGAAACAGACACAATGGATGTTGCAGACGAGGATTTGCAGGATGAAGAAATTGATAACGCAGAAACTGCGGGAGCCGAAGATGCAGACAAGCCACAAACACTACGCGACTTTTTAGGTAAGGAAAAGCCCGTTCAGTCGGCCGACGAACTGACAGGTAACCCTAATGTGGTGGCTGAACCTAAGGTGGTTGGACACATCGACCTTGAACGCATCGATCCGCGGTATGCGCGTCGCAAATATTTCAAACCTAACGAAAACGAAGGGGGAGATGCCAACAATAACTCATATCGTGACAATTTGCAAGACAATGCGTGGAGTGGCAATGGTTTCCAACGCCAGCCTTATGTGTCGGCAAAGGGCCGCATTACGTATTATAACTCAACAAAGCGTTTTGGATTTATCCATGATTTTGCTTCCGACTCCGACCTCTACTTCTATATTCAGCAGGTAGCCGACAACGACCTTTATAGTCACCTTGTGAAGGGTACGAAGGTGGTTTATACGATTAGCCGTAATAACCAAGGTCCTACTGCTGAGTGTGTACACTTGCCTCATACGGTTGACGATTTGCTCGACATGGCTGAGGATCTTTACGAAGCTCGCCATCCGCACTTGGCACGTGGCGTTTTGCAGCACGTTCTTGATGTTTATCCTGACAATAAGGATGCGTCTGACTTGATGGGCGACATAGAATCGGCTGTACCTCAGCAGCGTCCTGCACAGAGTTTTGAGCCTTCGCAGTATAACCCTTGCACCATTTATGCCGAAGCTAAAAAAGCTTATTTGGCAAAGGATTATGACAAGGCAGAGGAACAATATCTAAAGGCTATTGAGGCGAACGAAAAGGCTGAAAGTTGTGTGAAGGACCTTCTTACACTCTATGTTTCGCGTTACAAACAGTCTGACGACTTTGAAGTGAAAAGCGAAGAACGCCGTAAGGCTTCTGAGTTCCTTGAAAAGCATCGCTCGCTTCTTACCGATAACCTCACAACGAAGCAGTTCCTTGCGCTGAACTATTATCTTCCTATTCAGGACTATGATAAGTTCCTTGAAATGGTAGATGAAATTTTGAACGATTCGCAAATTAGTGGCGTAACCTCGCGCAAGGTGTTCTATTTGTGGCAAAAGGGCATTGCGCTCAATAAGCTTGGTCGCAAGGAAGAAGCTCTTGAACTTGTGGAAGAGGGACTTGCTATTGCTCCTTTTAACCGTCAACTTCAAAACCTTCGCGATAATATTAACAATCCTGAGGTAGGCGAGGGCTTTTCCGCTGCAGAAGAGAATGCCGAAGAGGCACAAGCTCCTGCCGAAGCTCCTGAGGATGCTGAAGTAGCAGAGGATGTTGAAAAATTGGTGGAGGATGCAGAAGAAGCAGATGATGCAGAAGAAGCAGATGATGCAGAAGATGCAGAAGATGCTGATGAAGCAGTAAATGACGAAGATTTAGAAGAAGAAAAGTAATGCCGAAAGGCAAATAAGCACTATATGGCCAGGTATGAGGAGAAGGGTTGTGCCCGAACGCTCATGCCTGGCCATATTTTATATGGGACCTAAAAATGTCATGATTTTTTATTGGGGGGATTTTCCATAAAACGTGTTTCTCAATGATACACTTTTCCCACTTGTAGTTTGCGTTTGCTTTGTGGATGATACCTCTCGTTGATAACGCTGCGCGAAGGGTTGTAGTAACGTGTATGTACACCAAGCAAGTCGAATATTACTTGTGGAAGATTGTCGGTCATAAAGGGACGATTAACAGACTTGCTTATTCTCTCCACCACTTGTGGATGTTTCGCAGCATAGCGGGGTGAGACGTATATTAAGAAGGGAATGTCGAGTTGATGGTGCATGGCACGCAAATTATCGTTTTTTAGGTCGGTGCGTCCTTGCTGCAGACGGTAGTTATATACCTCTTCGCCATGGTCGGAGAAATACATCACGATGGCATCGCGATTCGAAAACATGCTTATGATGCTGTCTACCACAAAGTCGTTGTAGCGTGTAGCGTTCAGATAGTTGGCAACTACACTGCGCTGCTCCTTGCTGAGCGGAAGTTGACTCTTTATGTTGCATGCTTTAAACTTGGCAAACTCAGCAGGATAGCGCTCGCTATAAGTGGCATGCTGTCCGTATAGGTGAAAGATGATAAAGTTTTGTTTGGTAGCTTCTATTTCGTTGCGCTTTTTGCAATAATCGTTCAATAGCTGCATGTCGTAGTTGAAAGTGTGTGTGTTATGGTGGTTGAAGATGTATGGACCAATTCCAGGAGCATTGAAGAATCCCATTGAGGCATTGAACTCCTTGTCCATCTCCATGCCTGCAAACTGGTTGCTATAGAACACAACATTATATCCGCAGCGGCGCAATATGAAGGGGAATAGTGGCGCATCGCACCAACTGCAGCTGTCGCCCACAGCTACAGGCGACAGAAATTGTTTAAAGTTCTGTGTTGTTCCGTTGTCGGATGCTATCACATCGTTGAATATGAATAAGTTGCCTTGATTGGCACGAGCTTTTAGCCTTGGGTTGGTGTTGTAAGTGCCATCGTAGAGATTGCTCATATGTCGGTTGAACGATTCGCCCACAATCAGCACGAAGTCAGACTCTTGCACGTTGCATGTAACCTTCTCATTGTATCTTTGTAGAGAGTTGGCGCAACGAGTAAACTCATTGCGAAACTCGATAGAGGTTAGTGCAGACTGCCATATATTCCACATAGCATTCCTTTTTATAGGCGATTTGAATTTTGCCACGCGGTTATAGTTGGTTTCTACGTTAGGACCGTAAAAAACAATTTGTCCCATCATTACCACACACAACACGGCAAAGGCTGTAGCTGAAAGACGATGTGATGGGAATATGCGCCAGCGTTTGACACGTTGACTCAAACTTATCTCTGCCACAAAAAGCAGTGTGTAGACAGATAATATGCCTAAGGTTGGGAGGGTGAGAATGTAAGATGAAAAAAACTCGGAACTTTCGCGTGTATTTGTTTCGCAAAGAAACTGCCATGAATAAGCATCCCAATGACGGTTGAACTTTATTAGCATAAACAAGTTGCTTATGCTGTATGCTGCAACTACGGTTTGTAGCGTGGCGTGAATAATGATTTCGGTTTTTCGTTTGGTTAGTGATGTAATGGCGCACAATATCCAAAAAAAGACTCCATAATAGGCTGTGTTAAATAAGGTGGCAACAGGTGCATCCCACCATGTGTGGGTGTTGAGCATGAATAACTCGGGCAGCATCATTAACACCACGTAGGTGGCGCATACCACTGCATTTATTTTTTTTGAAGTATAGGATCTAACCTTTCTTTTTTTATTTAACATGCGAAGAGTGGATAGTTTAAGGGTGGGTTTTGCTTGTTAGTTTACTTGTTTGCAAAGGTAATATTTTTAAGTTGGTAAGTAGGTAATCAAAATTATTTTATACTATCAATCCTCGTTTTTTTATAGTTTCATCGTTTTGCCTTGCCGCATTCTTTTTTTTGCCCCTACCCGTTAGGGGTGATATAAGGTAGCCAGGTATGTGAATGAGGGTTTATCC
>UQPD01000181.1 GCA_900542795.1 uncultured Prevotella sp.
TAGAAGAGATAAAAGTTTAAATCTAATCTTCGTCAGAAAAGTTTAGACGACTTCAATTTTATAAAACAGAAATATAAAACAATGGAACAGAATCCACACAAGTATGTCACTGTGGCATACGAACTCTTTACCGACAATGAAAAGGGCATTCACGAACTCGTTGAAAAAGCTCCCATTGAACACCCCTTCCAGTTTATCTCAGGTATGGGTGTGGCACTCGATACTTTTGAAGATGAAATCTTGAAATTGGCTGAAGGCGACAACTTCGACTTTACTATTGCTAACGCTTATGGCGATTATGAGCAAGAACGTGTGCTCGAATTGCAAAAAGATATCTTCGTTGTGAATGGTAAGTTTGATACTGAAATGATTTATCCCGGTGCTGTTGTACCTTTGATGAACGCTGATGGTCAACGCTTCCACGCTTTGGTCCTCGAAGTGAAAGACGCTACTGTGATTGTCGACCTTAACCATCCTCTTGCAGGTAAGGATCTTCATTTTAAGGGCGAGGTTGTAACGATGCGTGAAGCTTCGAACGAAGAAATTCAGAACTTTGTAAACGCTATGGGCGGTGGTTGCAACTGCGGTGGCGATTGTGAAGGTGGATGTCATGGTCATGGCGAAGGCGAAGGTTGCTGTGGTGGTCACGGTCATGGCGAAGGTCACGGTCATGGCGAAGGTTGCTGTGGCGGTCATGGTCATGGCGAAGGTCATGGTCATGGCGAAGGTTGCTGTGGTGGTCATGGTCATGGCGAAGGTCACGGTCATGGCGAAGGCTGCTGCCATAACCATTGATTGATGTAACACATTCGTATAGAGTTGGCAAATGTTACTCACAGGTCCTATATATATAGGAGTGGGAATTTGCCAACTCCTCTTTTATTAAACAATATAAACTGGACTAAGCGATGAATACTTTTGGACAAATATATAGGCTCACTACCTTTGGCGAGAGTCATGGTCCTGGCATTGGAGGGGTGATTGACGGAATGCCTGCAGGCATAGAAGTGGATATGGATTTTTTGCAAGCCGAACTTGACCGACGTAAACCAGGGCAGAGTGCATTGACTACAGCACGTAAGGAGGGTGATAAGGTGGAGATACTATCGGGTGTGTTCGAGGGCAAAACAACGGGTTGTCCTATTGGTTTTTTGGTTCGCAACGAAAATCAGCATTCAAACGACTACGATAATATGCGCGATGTATTTCGTCCATCGCATGCCGACTTTACGTATCAAACAAAGTATGGTGTGCGCGATCATAGGGGTGGGGGACGTACCTCAGCACGCGAGACTATAGCTCGTGTAGTAGGGGGCGCTTTTGCCAAAATGGTACTCTTGCAAAAAGGCATCCGCATTACTGCTTATACCTCGCAAGTAGGTAACATTGCACTTGAAAGAGGGTATAAGGATTACGACTTTAGCGAAATAGAAAAAAATCCAGTGCGTTGTCCTGATGCCCAGAAAGCTCAGGAAATGGCAAAGCTTATAGCCGAAGTGAAGGCTGATGGCGACACGATTGGTGGTATTATTACAGGAGTCATCGAAGGGTGTCCAGTTGGATTGGGTGAGCCTGTGTTCAACAAACTACATGCGCAATTAGGTGCTGCTATGTTGGGCATCAATGCCGTGAAAGGTTTTGAATATGGCGAGGGCTTTGCAGGTGTAACAGCACGTGGTAGCGAGCAGAACGATGTGTTTGTTCCCTCTACTGATGGAGGCATAACCACACTGACCAATCATAGCGGTGGCATTCAGGGTGGCTTAAGTAACGGACAAGACATTTGTTTCCGTGTAGCCTTTAAACCTGTAGCCACTCTCTTGCGTGAACAAAACACGGTAGATAAAAACGGAAAAGCTGTGGTGCTGAAGGCACGTGGGCGTCATGATCCGTGTGTGTTACCTCGTGCAGTACCTATCGTCGAAGCCATGGCTGCCATGGTTATTCTTGATAATTTTATGCTTAATAACATACATAAGTGTTAAATCTAAGTATTTTGCAAAGTTTTCTTATCAAAATCTTGTTTTTTTAGATTAGAAGTTATATATTTGCAGCATAAAGTTGTCGTGATGATAACGCTATTAAATAGTTTAGTTAAGTCTAGTTTAGTTTTTGTGTTGGTTAATGGAGGCTCGTGGAGACGATGCCTCCATTAATTTTTTTATACGCTTAACAAGCAATGAAGTTGTCTAAACTTTTATGAAGTTCAGGATTGAATTTAGAAGATATAAAAAGTTAATTCTAATCTTTGTCAGTAAAGTTTCGATGACTTCAATATATCCCTTGCAAAGATAAGTGCTGTTGGTAATAGGTTTAAATTTGATAATGATTATGTGGGTTCTTAGGTTGTAGAAGCGAAACGGCTTCCTTTAATTATTATGGAGATAATAACACTGCTCAATGGTTTGTAGTCCCCGCAACCGAAGCCGAAATAGCCATGAGCGAAGTAAACGGAAAGTCTTATGCTTCTGCTTACCTTCCCTTCCCCGTTAATGGTGTAAGCGGTGCTGAGGCTTATGTGGGTAAACTCAACGATGCAAAAGATGTGTTCAATATGACACAGGTGCAAGGTGTAGCTGAAAATACAGGTTTTGTACTTGTTGGTAATGATGATAAAGCTACACTCTCAATTGGAGAAACAACTGAAACTGCTACAAGCGATTTGAAGGGCTCGAATACTAATATTGTTATTAGCAGTCCTACCGTAGACCTTCATGATCAGTACTTGGTATTTGGTGTAAACGATGGTAACGTAGGTTTCTATGCGCCTTCATACTATCTTGAAACCATTCCTGCTAACAAGGCATACCTTGAAACAGACCAACTCGCTTCAAAGGCTATTGCCATGAACTTTGGTGGTAATGTTACAGGGGTAAGTCAAGCAACCATAGTTGCAAACGAGAATGCTCCTATCTATGACTTGAGCGGTCGCCGTGTGGCAAAGGCTGTGAAGGGTGGTGTTTATATTCAGAATGGTAAGAAGTTTGTGAAGTAACACATATAACATAACAGAAATATCAAATTAGCTATGAAACGAACCTATATTAAGCCGCAGGCTCAAACAATGTCCCTCTTTACGGAGGACAAACTGTTAGCTGGCTCGACCTTTTCATTTGAGGTTGATGGCAGCAAAGAATCAGATGTTGTGATGTCTGAAGAAAAAGGTTGGAGCAGCGAAAGCTGGAATACTGCTGACGAAGACTAATCACATACTTTGTTCAGTTTCACACACCCTCCCCATGGGGAAGGGTGAATAAGGAACCAGGTATGAAAGGGTGGGGGATTCCCAAACTTTCATGCCTGGTTTTATATTTATAGCCCTGATATATTGTTTTGTGTATAAGGGTTACAGAAGCGTATGAAGTCAGAATGTAGTATTACTCTATCGTCCAGCCTAGGCTGGACGGCAATTTATATCAATATACTTTGCGTTTTAATATATATTACTTTGTCGTCCAGCCTATTGCTGGACGACGATTTATATCGATATGCTTTGCGTTTTAATATATATTACTTTGTCGTCCAGCATATTGCTGGACGACGATTTATATCAATATACTTTGCCTTTTAATATATATTACTT
>UQPD01000182.1 GCA_900542795.1 uncultured Prevotella sp.
GTCAAAAACCGTGCAGAAAAAAATCATGGATTTTGAACACCCTACCTAACGGGGTTGGGCTGGCGCGTGAAGCATTGTTTAGTCTACCAAAAAGGGCAACTCTAATAAGTATATTAGAATTGCCCTTGGGATAGTTATGAAAAGATAATGTCGTGGATGACCTTAGCACCCACTTTTTCATTCAGTTTATTAACTAATTCTGTGCGTCGAAACAAAAGTTCGTTGCGCAATGCAGCCGAACGTAAGCTCACGTGTAACACCTGGTTAAAGATGTGCAAGTCCTTTGTCATTCGTTCAGCAGCTACGCCAGCCACCTCGCCCCACGACTGAATAAGTCGGTGTTCGTAGAGAGGCGTTTCGAGCTGCGACTGACGCAAAAAGCGCATTATCACAGAACCAATATTTTCTTCTTTGCGTCGTTCCATTTTATTTGAGTACTTTATTTGTCAGGGCTTTCAGCCTCAATTTTGCTGATGCCACCCGTAACGGGCGAGAACTGCACGTGTGTAGTGCTCTTTTTGTTGAAAAGTTCACCGCCTAAGCGTTCTACACGTCCAAACTGCGCCATGGGGAACGTTTGGTCTACAAAGCACTTATCGTTGTTAAATACCTTAACTTCAGCACGTCCAGGCACTGTGTAGCGCAAGTCCTCCGTCTCCTTCTTCTTGTCGGCAGCAGCTGTTGCAGCAGGTAGAGTTTTCAAGTCCTTAATGCTTAAAAACACAGGCGAACCCGCAGGGTCGTCAGCATCCACCACGCCCAAGTATTTCGAGAAGTTAAACAGCACCATCTTCTCCACATCGTTAGTGGGGGCAATGTCAAAAGCCAATACGTGTGTTTCAGTAGTTGTGCTACCGCGGAACAATTGTAACAAGCCCTCTTCTTGTGTATCGAGGTTGTTCAGCATGAGCTTCAGCTGTTCGCCGTCTTTCGGCATAAAGTCAGCCTGTCCCTTTGTGAGCAAACCGCGGTTTTCACGAATATCGTAAATCTCGTTTGCTGTCAGTTCAGCCATTTTAGCCACACTTCCAGCCGAGAGAATTTCGGCTGTTTTAAAGTCCTCGCCCTTAATCACCTTCTCGTTACCCTTTGTTACCGAAGGTACGGGCAGTTGTGCATCTTTTTCGCAGCTCTTAGCGTTTACTGCCAACAAGCGTCCATCTTGTGCAAGGTCTACCAACGGAGCCGAAGTTTTGCTTCTTAGTTTAATGGAGTAAGCCTTCTGCGTGTCGGCTACACCAAACGAGTAGAGCTTTACATTTTTAATTTCCCACTCATCGTAAGCCGTGAGAGTTACATCTTTCAAGCGTAAAAAACGTTCAGCGTATTCGCAATATTCGCCTGGCTCGTGGTGCTTCTTAGTAGCAGTTACCACCACGCGTACACGGGTTTGAGGCAAGAAGTAAGTAATTCCCTCATCCGTAATGCCTGGCTTGTAAGCAGTCACTTCAGTTTGTGCCATAGCTCCCAAGCCCAATAGGGCAGAGGTGGCTAAAAGTATCAATCGCTTCATTATTGTATATGTGTGTGCTTCGGTTAAAGTTTTTTGTAAGTCAACCCATTTGAGAAGATGCTTTGAGGATTATCCTTTAAAGTCCGGAAGGCAGCAGGCAGATAGTTAATAATGTCAGTCGCTGTGAGCGAGTGTTCACCTAATTCGGCAGCAGCAAGGTCGCCTGCTAATCCGTGTATGAAAACACCCAAGCGGCAAGCCTGTTCGGGGGCGTACTGTTGCGCCATCAGTGCCAAGATGATACCAGTTAACACATCGCCGCTACCAGCCGTAGCCATACCCGAGTTACCTGTGGGGTTAAAATATACCTTTCCTTCAGGCGTACACACTGCGGTGTAGTGTCCTTTAAGGCAAATGTAAAAATGGTGCTGACGTGCCATGTTCATAGCCTCGAGCAGTGTGCTGTACGAGTCTGTGTTGCAAATGCCCAAATGCTGCATCTCCTTGGGATGGGGTGTAAAGATGGTTTTAGCGGGAATTTGTGGAATCCATCCCTTGTGTCCGCCCAAAATGTTAATGCCGTCAGCATCAATTAGCAATGGTATGTCCGTGTGGCTTGTTTGTTCAATAAAAGCCAAAGCTGTGCGCTTATCTGTGCCCAATCCAGGTCCAATAGCCATTGCTTGAAATCCCTGTGTATGCACTGTGCTTGTAAATATCTTTTCGTCCTCGTCAAAGTCCAACACAGCCTCAGGCACAGCTATTTGCAGAATATCGTTGTTGCGTTCGGGGGTGTGAACCGTCACTTTACCTGCGCCAGCCTTTAAGCAAGCCTTAGCAGCCAACACAGCTGCACCTGCCATACCATGTTTGCCCGCAATGAGCAGTGCATTGCCAAACGTACCCTTGTGTCCGTAGGTTGGGCGACTCTTCAGCATAGCGAGGATGTCATGCCCTTCTGTAATCTCGTAGGGGCAATTGGTTTCCTCAATTTTCTTTTCGTTTAAAAGAATGTCGAGTACGTAAACATCTCCCGTGTAGCATTGGCTGTCTGCCAATATCAGTGCCAATTTAGGCAACCCAAAGGTGAGAGTAACTGTAGCACGCACAATGGCAGAGGGTGAGTTATAGGTGTTGTCCTCGCACATCAATCCTGAGGGCATGTCCAAACTCACAACATCAGCTTTTGCTCCATTTATTAAGCGAATAAGTGCAGCGTAGCCACCACCCAACGGTTTGTTGAGCCCTGTGCCAAATAGCGCATCCACAATGAGTTGCCCTTTGTTTAGTTCGGGCGCTTCAAATTGTTGTTGCACCTCCGTAAACAATACTTCAGGACATTCCTGTTGTAGTCTTTCCGCATTTTTTTGACAATCCTCCGACAGCGAATTATTTGTGTTAAAGAGGTAGGCATGAATGTCCTTATAGCCCTCTTTGTGGAGCAAACGTGCCAAAGCCAATCCATCGCCACCATTGTTTCCAGGTCCCGAGAAAATGATGATGGGACGTTCGTGGTCGCGATATTTACCACTAATAAACAAGGCAGCGCTATTGGCAGCTCTTTCCATGAGTTCTACCGATTCTATTTCTTCTTCTTGGATGGTATAAGCATCCAATTCTTTCATTTGATGAGCGTTTGGCAGTTTCATTGATCCTTCAAAAAAAAGTATATTTAGTTGTGTGCTGATTCGTGGATTTTTATGCGTAGTTTTAAATTTTCCACCAAGGCTTCTTTTTAGGCATCGGCTGTTGTTCCTCAGCCTTCATTTTCAAGTATTGGTCGTAAGAGATGCGTTTCGACACGAGTTGGTAAATTGTTCCCCAATCGGGCAAACCACCCAAGTTTCGATCGTCAATAAAGATGTGTGCCTTCAGTTTACGGCTATAGTTGCCTTTACCAGGTTGGCTATTTGCATCCTCGTCCAAGTCGGCATTAACGGCATAAAAGCGTACACCGCGTTGTTCACACCATTTTACTGCTTCGTCAAGCAATTCACCTTCGCGCACGCTCCACAAAATGAGTTTGTGTCCGTCTTGCATCAGTTGTCGCAAGCAAGCTGTGGCAAAAGGCAATTCCTTGCCCTGTCTCTTATACACATCTCCGAGCCCACGAGACGCGTAGTAATCTCG
>UQPD01000183.1 GCA_900542795.1 uncultured Prevotella sp.
TAACTTTATAACCTTATAACCTCAAAACTTAAAACTCCCATTAGAGAAGCAGTAATAAAGGTCAGGTAACTTTATAACCTTATAACCTCAAAACTTAAAACTCCCATTAGAGAAGCAGTAACAAGGTCAGGTAACTTTATAACCTTATAACCTTAAAACTTAAAACTCCCATTAGAGAAGCAGTAACAAGGTCAGGTAACTTTATAACCTTATAACCTTAAAACTTAAAACTCCCCATCATCTGTCAATATCAGGTACAACGTAGTCGACTGTACCACCGATGGTAATTAAGTCGGCCAACATATTGCCAGAGCAAGCAGTGTCCATTACAGCTACCAAAGGCAAACCCGTTGAGCGATAGTGCAAACGATAAGGACTCTTATCGCCCTTGCTCTCGATAAATACACCCATACGGCCACGGCTACCTTCTACCTCGCTGTAGAATGTGCCGACGGGAAGCTTGATGATAGGCTTCATCTTCTCCTGATAATTGCCTTCAGGAATGTTGTCGATGAGTTGCTCGATGATATTCAAACTTTCCTTAATCTCGTCGAGACGAATCATGTAACGTGCGAAAGAGTCACCTTCTGTACGTACAATCTCGTTGAACTGAACGCGGTCGTAAGCAGCATAAGGACGAATCTTACGCAAGTCGTTGTGCCAACCTGAGGCACGACCCGTACCACCTGTACAACCAAAGCTTATCACCTGTTCTTTTGTCAATACGCCAACACCCTTTGAACGGTTTTGGAAGATGACGTTGCCTGTAAAGATGTCATGATACTCTTGAATATTCTTGCGCATCGTCTTGATGAACTCCTTCACACGGTTTTGGAAGTTGGGGTGAATGTCGTACATCACGCCACCAATCGTGTTGTAGTTCAAAATCAAGCGACCACCACAAGTCTCTTCGAAGATGTCGAGTATCTTCTCACGGTCGCGGAAAGCATAAAGGAAGGCTGTCGTAGCACCGAGGTCTTGACACAAGCAGCCGAAGAAGAGAATGTGAGAGTCGATACGTTGCAACTCGTCCATAATCGTACGGATTACCTGTACGCGGTCGCTCACTTCTACCCCCATAGCTTGCTCAATACACATACACAAGGCATGGCGGTTTTGCATCGCACCGAGGTAGTCCAAACGATCGGTCAAGGCCAACGTCTGTGGGTAAGTCATGCTTTCGCTGATCTTCTCTACGCCACGGTGAATGTAACCCAACACGGGGTCAACCTTCTTAATGATTTCGCCCTCAAGGCTAACACGGAAGTGAAGCACACCATGTGTAGAGGGGTGCTGCGGACCGATGTTGACAACGTAGTCGTCAGCACCAAAAATCTCGTGCTCTACCTTATTAATCGTACCGTCCTGCTGCAACTGATATTCGTAAGTAACATCAGCCAAAGGCTCGTTAGTCATGTGTTGAGGGTCGAAGGGGTTGTCCTTCTCAGGGTCGTTGTCCTTACGGAAGGGATAGCCAACCCAGTCCTCGCGCATAAACAGACGGCGCATGTCGGGGTGGTTGGTAAAGATAATGCCGTAGTAGTCGTACACCTCACGTTCGTAAACGTTGGCAATGTCCCATAAGTCGCTAACAGAAGGAATCATGGGATTTTCGCGGTCGGCTACAACGCACTTAATGCAAGCCTGCTTGTGATTTTCAGTGTTTTCTACTTGATAAACCACACCAATGCCGTCTTCCAACCAGTCCTCACCCGTAAGGTTGAGTAAGAAGTCCATGCCCTCTTCATCGTGCAAACGCTTCATTTCAGCGTACAAGGCTGAGGCTTCAATGGTCTTAGGCTTCAGTTCGTTAACGGCAGGCTTGGCAGGAGCAGCAGGGCGAGCTACTGCAGGACGTGCTGCAGGCTTAGCAGCTGCTGCGGGCGCAGCGGGCTTTTCAGCCGGAGCTGCAGCAGGTGCAGCAGGCTTCTGTGCCTCAGCACCTTGATTAGCTGTAGGATTTAATTCTTCGCTCATGCTTCTTCCTCCTGAGTGTAAATTTGTTCTTCTTTCTCTTCAGCAGCCAGCTTGAAGGGATCCTTCTGCTTGCGGTTGGTTGTGCCGAAGAAGTTTTCAACTTTCACAATACGCTGCAACTGCATCATACCATAAAGGAAGGCTTCGGGGCGTGGAGGACAGCCAGGAACGTAGACGTCAACTGGAATAATCTTATCCACACCATTCAGCACGTGATACGACTTAGTGAACGGACCGCCCGATATAGAGCAACCGCCAATAGCCACCACATACTTCGGGTCAGCCATCTGGTCGTAGAGGCGTCGAAGCACGGGAGCCATTTTAGTAGTAATCGTACCACACACCAAAATCACGTCAGCCTGTCGGGGTGAGTTACGAGTCACCTCAAAGCCAAAACGCGCAATGTCGTAGCGTGCAGCACACACCGCCATAAATTCGATACCGCAGCATGAGGTAGCGAAGGTTAGCGGCCAAAGAGAGTTTGAACGGCCCCAGTCGATGAGGTCGTCGAGCTTGCGCACAATAATGTTTGCGCCGCCCGCATTGAGTTCTTCAACGAGCTTTTCGTAAGTCTCGTTGTCCTTGAATTCCTCGTAAGGAATCGACTTGATTTTTGCTCTTTTCATTGCCATTTCAACGCTCCTTTCCTCCAGGCATAAGCTAAGCCCAGAACTAAAATAAACAGAAAGAAGAGCACGCTCAGCAATCCAGCCGGACCAAATGAGCGCATCACGACGGCCCAGGGGAAGAGGAACATCGTTTCAACGTCGAACATCAGGAAAAGGATAGCAAACAAGTAGTAACCTACGCGGAATTGCATCCATGAGCGTCCACGTGTAGGTATACCACATTCATAAGCTTCCTCCTTCTGTGCGTTGTAGCTTCGTGGCGAAATCAGTTTTGCCAAAATCGTCACAATGCCCACGAACGCCAACCCTGTCAGCAATGCAGTGACAAATAAGGTAAAGTTCATAGCTCTTTAAATGTTATGTTAATAATGTAGTTTATTGCTTTATAGTTTTAAGTTACAAAGTCACGTGTTAGTTGTGTATCCAACCCATTGTCTTTGTGCTTAAAACTGCATCCAACGAGCGTAGGGGTGTAGAAGGGCTTGCTTGTGTGCAAGACGAAAAAATCCGCATCATTCAGGGCATAGGGCTTCCCTGAAGTGCGGACACAAAAAATCAGCGAACGGACACGCTTGTCCGCCGCTTCAAACATTTTTTTACCAGTTGTACACGTTGCAAGTGTACTCACATAGCAGCCCTTTTTCACTGTACTTCGTCTTTTGCAACTGCAAAGTTAGTGCAAGGCGAGAGAAAGACAAAACAAAAGTCAAAAAAACTTTTGTTTTTCTTTCCGAGCCGCAGCCTAACTTGCGCGAAGCGAGAGTTAGTGCAAACCGAACGTAATGCAAAGAAAAAATGCAATTTTTTGTTTGTCATGGGAAAGTTCGTGTCCGCTATAAAACCTTGTGTTTGATTATATGAGTAAGAATTAGTTAGTATTTCATGCGCCAGCCTCACCCCGTTAGGGGTGATATAAGGTAGCCAGGTATGTGA
>UQPD01000184.1 GCA_900542795.1 uncultured Prevotella sp.
TCTACACGCGTAAGATCGTCGGCAGCGTCAGATGTGTATAAGAGACAGATCATATAGGATATTTTTGAATTTGCTTTTGCAAAGATAGAGAATAAATTCTTCCATAATGGCATGTAAGAGGTTGAAAGATAGAGCTTAAGGTGAAAATAGTGTACAAAAGTTTACAAGATGTGTAAAGCATTTGCGATTCTTGACAGGAGAAGAGGTGAATAGCGTTTCTATTTTCAGTCACCAACACATAATTAGACATGAATAATCATAGAGAACTACCGTTAAGCTAAAGACTTAGCGGCTTCGGATTCACACCATATCACTTGCATATGTTTTATTAGATGTAATGCTTTGAATGTCAATATTATTAGTGCCTGAAAAATAGGATACAATGTAAAAAGTGTACTTCTTAAAGAGATATTCCCATCGGAGATTATCATACCTTTGCCGTAAATCTAAATCAAACAGTGTAATGAAAACAAAAATTTACTTGCTATTGCTTTTGTGCATGATGTTCTTTAGAAGTGCTATGAGAGCAATGGCACAAGGTGATGATGATGGTATGCAATCATCGGTTAAAGTAGAAAATGCTGATATTCGTGTTTTTGAAAGGAGTCTTAGACAAAGTGTACAATAGTTTACAAGGTTTTCAGTGTCATTAAGTACCTTTGTCGCAAATCTAAATAAAAAATCACAACGTAATGAAAACAAAAATCTATTCGTTAATGCTTTTATGCATGATGTTTTTGGGATGTGCTGTGAATGTCATGGCACAGAGTGACGATGAGGATAGACAACCTGCAATCCAAGCTATAGTTCATAACAAATTTACAGGCGAGAAAATCGATTCAATTACGCTTACGGTTATGGAGATGGATAGCACGATTGTGCAGAGTTTTATTCCGAAGTCTTTTTATAAGTGGTCAGTATACGATAGTGTAGAGAGAACAGGAAACTTTATTTTTAAGTTTTCGAAAGAGGGCTACTTTGATGCTTATGTAAATGCTAAGTTAGTTGCTATTCCTCATAGAATGTTACTGAATGACTTAGGTTATGTTTATATGCGCAAAAAGGCGAAGGAAATCCAACTCAACGAAGCCGTGGTTACAGCCACCAAAATTAAGATGGTGATGAAGGGGGATACCATTGTATATAATGCCGATGCCTTTCAAATGGCGCAAGGTTCAATGCTCGATAAATTGATTACAGCTTTGCCTGGTGTGCGTCTTGACCCAGGCGGTCAGATTACTGTGAATGGCAAGCGTGTTTCAAGTTTGTTGGTGAATGGTGAGGACTTTTTTAAAGGAGATCCTCGTGTAGCACTCGAAAACTTACCTGCCTATATGGTTGATAAAATCAAGGTGTATGAGCGCGATGACTATGGCATGATGTATAATCCGAATGGCGTTTATTATAAACGCGACGATTTGCCTTTAGTGGTAGATGTAAATCTTAAGAAGCAATATAGCATAGGCTGGATTGCTAATGCGGGTGTGGGATATGGCACAGACAACCATTGGGCAGCCCGATTCTTTGCATTGCGTTTTACACCCAATTCGCGTGTGGCTCTTTTTGGTACCAGTAACGATGTTATGGGTACAGGTTATTATAATGCTTCCAATGGCAATTGGAATGAGCCAATGGGAGCGGTGAATATTCAAAGTAAGACAAATCAAGGTGGTGTAGATGTGTTGGTGAAGAATCATGAGGAAACTTATAAAATAACGGGTAATGCTATGGCAACCCATACGCGCTCGGATAATGAAGGGTATAGCTCGTCAACAACTTTCCTCTCGCCAAACAATGTGTATAGTCGCAGCCGTTATGACCAAACAAACAAAAATTTGCGGGTAAACTCAAAATGGGATATTGCCTTAAAACCGAATGAGGAATTTAGTTTAAGGATTTTGCCCGAAGGTTATTTTCAACACAACGAGAACCATTATCATTCGTTGAAAGCAGACTTTTCAGCACAGTTGGCAGAGCAATATATGGGTGAGGCTCTCGACAGTCTGTTCTCTTCAAACAGAGCTTCGATGTTTCGCAAGAATATGATTAGCTCGTTGAAATATCAAAATTTGAGCAAAGGCAATAATTATGGCGTGTCGGGTGAGTCAACTCTTATCCAAGGCTTTAAAACATCGCTTGACCATGTGGCATTCAAATTTGGTGGAAAATACGATAATCAGAAATCGCGATCATTATATAGCACTGCAGATTGTAATGAGGTGACAGGCTCTTCGCGTTTCAATACTTACAACAATAATCGGTATAACGTGCATGGTGGTGCAGAATATTTTTTCTTTGTTTGGGGTATAACTAAAAGAGATATAAATCTTAGTATTACGCCTTTATATCAAATAGAGAAGACGCATAACTCAGCTCGTGCTCCTTATTATTTACTTGAGAATACTGATTACGAAAAATGGGATGTTGACCGTTTGGCTTCTACAAAGAGTGAATTGCAACAATACATCGACGGTGTGAACTCTTATTATTCTGCAAGCGACTGTTTGAGCCAAGTGGGACAAGTTGATTTTGGACTGAGCAATATGAAGAAACATTCTCATTGGGAATTAAATATGAGTTTACCAGTAAGATTCTTGCATGAGCGTTTGGATTATCAGCGAGGTGCCTTGGACACGATAGCTAATCGTAATAACACCTTTTTTGAGCCAGAAATGAAATTTATGATTCGCCAAATAAATTTTCCTGCTGGTAAATGGAGACATAAGTTTGAGCTTAACTACAAGTATTCGCCCGAAGCTCCTTCACTGCTTAGCATGCTCAACTATCGCGATGATGCTACGCCCCAGGTAGTGCGTTTGGGTAATTCTAATTTGAGCAATACGCAAAAGCATAATGTGACTTGGAGTGTTGACAGAGATGATACATATAAGTTGCACACCCTTTCGGGTACATACACGCTTTGGCAGAATAGTGTGAGTCAGTCTCTTTGCTATGATAAAAATACGGGCGTGAGCACTTATCAGCCAGTTAATATTAGCGGAAACTGGTTAGTAACGGTAAAGTATTTCTTCAAATGTTCGTTGGGTAAGAAGCGTGACTTCTACTTTACAATGAACACACGTGGTGCTTATCGAAACAGTGCAGATATGTTGAGTACAGGCTCTTCAGTGGGTAGTGTACGCAACAGTGTGCGTCGTTGGGAAATGGGGCAGAATGCGAACCTCTACTTTTATAAAGGTGGCTATCAGTGTATAGCAGATGCTGATGTTACTTGGGTGAATGCACATGGCACTTATACTTCGCGTCTTAATGCGTTTGACTACACCTATGGTGTGCGAGTGTCAGGTCCTGTTCATCTGTGGGGGTTAGATTTCTCTACGAATATGCAAATGTATAGTCGTCGTGGATATTCAGACAGTAATTTCAACACAGATAAATTTGTGTGGAATGCTTCAATTTCGAAGAGTGTGTTGCATGGTAACCTCAACATCAATTTGCGTGCCTTCGATATTTTAAACAATATCTGTCTCTTATACACATCTCCGAGCCCACGAGACGCGTAGTAATCTC
>UQPD01000185.1 GCA_900542795.1 uncultured Prevotella sp.
TACGAGATTACTACGCGTCTCGTGGGCTCGGAGATGTGTATAAGAGACAGGCTGTGGGCGTTGTGTTAGGCAAGATCAAGATAGGAAGCGTATCGTTGGGTGTTACCTTCGTGTTGTTTGCCGGCATTGTGGTAGGTCACATCTACCACCAGCTCGGCATTGCCGACCCTGACGGAGGATATGCTTGTCCTGCTAACGTACTTTCGTTTATCCAGGACTTTGGACTTATTCTCTTTGTCTATTGTATCGGTTTGCAGGTTGGTCCGAGTTTCTTCCAATCGTTTAAAAAAGACGGTGTACAGATGAATCTCGTGGCTGTGGGTATTGTCGTGCTCAACGTGCTTACGTTGCTCGGTCTCTACTACATTGTCCCTGCATTCGACAAGTCCGACCCCACAAGTTTGCCAATGGCAGTGGGTGTGCTTTATGGTGCTGTTACCAACACCCCTGGTTTGGGTGCTGCGCAAGAAGCCATCAACACATTAGGCATTGACATGCACGGACAAAACATTGCAGCAGGTTATGCTTGCGCCTATCCGCTCGGTGTAGTAGGCATTATTGGCGCAACCATTGCCATTCGCTATATCTGCCGCATCAAGCTCGAAAAGGAAGAAGAACAAATTCGTGAAACCCAAGAGGACAATCCGCATGCCAAGCCTCACCACCTCTCGCTCCGCGTAGAGAACAAGGCTCTCGAAGGCAAAACCTTTTCACAACTCACACAGTTCTTGGGTCGTACGTTTGTATGTACACACTTCAAGCATGGTGATGACATTATCTCGCCTACTAGAGATACCCAACTACACGTTGGCGACGAAATGAATGCTGTATGTGCTATGGACGATGCCGAAGCTGCAATAGCATTTATCGGTCGTGAAATCGAAGTTGACTGGCAAGCAGAAAAGGCTCCTATTGTGTCGAAGCGCATTCTCGTTACTCAGCCCGAAGTCAATGGTAAAACATTTGGCGAGATGCACTTTAGCTCAATGTATGGTGTAAACGTAACCCGTATTACCCGTCAAGGCATGAACCTTTTTGCAGACCGTTCTTTGCGTATTCAGATTGGCGACCGCTTGATGGTTGCAGGTCCCGAAGACAGTGTAACCCGCGTAGAACGCATCTTGGGTAACTCAGTAAAGCGTCTTGATCACCCCAACGTAGGTGCCATTTTCTTGGGTATTTTGGTTGGTATTATCTTTGGTAGCATCCCCTTCCAGTTCCCTGGCATGGCAACTCCTTTGAAACTTGGTTTGGCAGGTGGTCCACTCATCATCGCTATTTTGGCAGGTGCTTATGGTTACAAGTTCCACTTGGTTACCTATACCACCACATCCGCCAACCTCTTGCTTCGCGAAATTGGTTTGATTCTCTTCCTCGCAGCAGTTGGCATTAAGGCTGGTAGCAACTTCTGGGATACGGTGGTACAGGGCGATGGTCTTACCTACGTATGGGTAGGTTTCCTCGTTACCATTATCCCCTTGCTAATTATGGGCGTAATTGCTCGCTTGCGCTTTAAGCTTAACTATTTCACATTGATGGGTATCATTGCCGGTTCAAACACTGACCCCCCTGCATTAGGCTATGCTAACCAAACAGCAAACAACGATGCAGCTTCTGTAGGTTACTCTACAGTTTACCCCTTGTCAATGTTCTTACGCATCTTGGTAGCTCAGGCCATCATCTTGTTCCTGTGCTAAACATAAAATTCTAAAAAAAAATCTTGGCAACTTACTGCATGCAGCAAGTTGCCAAGATTTTTTTAAGTAGGTATTCAATGAAATCTTCTAAACTTTTCTGCCGAAGATTAGATTTAAACTAATTTTGAAGACCCACTTACCTACTTATAAAGGCAGTTCTTAATATTTCTGTAAGCAGAACCACACCTATATATAGGTACTATTCCAAAAACTTATCCATCATCTCCATTCCTTTTGCCGTAGTACAACCTCTTATATAAGGAATCATAGTGTTGGCAAAAAGTTCACTTTGTGGAAATTGGTCAATCAATCCATTGCGCACCATTGTATCAAGCCCCGACGAGAGTTGGCGACTAACAATGCGAAAATTAACATCTTCACGGAATAATCCTTGTTCCTTACCCTTATTCAAAAAGTTCACCGCATCATCCTCCTGCGCATGCTTACACTGGCTGATGTATTCCATCACACGCGGATATTTAATTAAATCCGAAATAAACTGTGGTGATACCTCATCAATATGCTTTAGTTTTTCCTTAAAGTATACAAGTAAAAACTCAAGCACATTATCTGTCTGTTCAGCCACTTTTTCTAAAAACTTTCTTTCATCTTCATTGTGATGCTTTACACAAGCTAACAACAGTTGTTCTTTGTCCGCAAAAATCTGATAGAGTGTGCGCTTTGACATCGTAAGTTCGTGTGCTATATCATCCATCGTTACACCACGCAATCCCTGATGGTGAAACATTTTTGTGGCAACTTCCACGATATGAACGCGAACATCAGCTCGCTGCTGTATGAGGGTACTCGTTGTGGGCATATTACTAATAGATTAATGTATTTATCGGTTGCAAAGATAGTGCAAACCGAATGCAAAAAGCAAAACTTGTTTGAGCTTTTTGCTGAGGTGCAGCCTATCTTAGGCAAAGATAGTGCAAACCGAATGCAAAGATATGAAAACTTTTTTGCCTATAAGGGTTTTACACTTTGATTTTTAAGGATTTTAAAAAGACGTTTTTGCATACACAATCAAACATGATTCTAACAAAAACGGTCTAAATAATATGTTATAAAACATATTTTTGATTTTTAGTACCTATATAATAAGGTATATAAAGCAAGAATGTACTACATTTGTCAGCAACAAAACCCTAAGCTCCACTTAAGGTTTCATTAAAACATACAAAACCTTTAAACCGACAACTGACGTATGAAAAAGTTTATTCTATCTCTAATGTTGGCACTCGGTGCAATGGGTACAGCCCATGCACAAAAAACACCGCATGCCTTTGGTGCACATTTTGGCGGTTCAACCATCGACTTGGAGTATCAATACCACTTTAGCAAGCGCAACTTTTTAGATTTAACCGCAGGTCTCTTTAACCTAAGCGATGGCTTTGCCTTTCAAGGCATATATAATTGGAACATAAAACAATGGCCCAATTGGACGCCACGCTTTGCTACCTGGAAATTTTGGGGTGGCTTTGGTGGTGGACTCGGATGTTACGAGGACGATGATTATGATAGTTTCTTCTTAGGTCCAGTAGGTACTTTGGGCTTTGGCTTTCAACTAAAGGATGTGCCATTGACCTTTGGTGTAGATTATCGTCCCATGGTAGCATTTAACTTTGGCGATGGCGATGCAATCATCGACAAAGGTTTCCGCAACATTGGTGTTACACCTGTCTCTTATACACATCTGACGCTGCCGACGATCTTACGCGTGTAGAT
>UQPD01000186.1 GCA_900542795.1 uncultured Prevotella sp.
GTTTATCGTTATAAACTTTTCATGCGCCAACCTTACTCCATTAGGGGTGAGGCTGGCGCATGAAATGATGTTCACTCAATATAAAAAAATGAACATAAAAATCGTTCAGATTTTGAACATCCTACTTAATTGCTCATTTCTCCACTTGCATTGTTGTTATTGTTCCCTTTTATAACATCGTCATTTTCAATGCTGCGCTGCGCTTTTTTTACGTTAGCTTTGAGTGAGCCTAAGCGGTAGCTAATGCCTATGCTATAACGTAAAAAGTCGTTGCGTGAGTTAGTGAACATGTGCATTTGTGTTGTTGAGGTGGTGTTGCGGAAGTTTTGGTAACGCCCTATGAAGTTGCCTGCTTGCAGATTGACAGAAAGTCTATCCTCTTTTAAGAATGCTCGGCTGAGGTTGAAGCTGTAAAAGAAGAAACCTGCTGTGCGACCTTGCAAAGCAACTTGCGAGGTGTTGCCCCCCATCCAAACACCGAACTTCATTTTCCATGGCAACACTTGTTGTATGCCACCCCAAGCATTGGCTCCGAAGCCCGAGCTGTGACTGCTAATGACTTGTGCTTTATAGTCGGCATAGCTAGCCGATGCGTTTAGGTTGAGGGTGGTGCCGTTCACGATGGTCCAATTTATAAATGCAGAGAGTGTGGTCTCTTTGGAGTGTCTGAAACCACCATAGGTGGTGTGCATCACGCCTTCTTCAATAAAGCTGTATTTCTCCATGCCATTGTTTGAGAAGGCATAAGTGAGCGTGGTGTTTAAAGTTAATTTGGGACTAAAGGTGCTGAACGACAGGTTCAGGTTGTGTCCTTTTTCGCTCTTTAGGTTGGTGTTACCATATTGCACAGCTTCGGGCGAATAGCTCACGCGGTAGGGCGAGAGGTAGTTGATGTCAGGGCGTTGGATGCGTAGGTTGTAGCCAGCCTTTAGCATGGTGGTGGGCTTAAGGTTGTAGCCTATGGTAAGGGAGGGGACCCAATCGCCCATGTGTGTGCCAAAGGCAGGACGTTTGCCATCGGGGTAAGTTACATGCACGTGGTAATATTCATAGCGATTGCCTACCATTGCAGCCCATTTGCCTGCTTTTAGGTTGTATTGCAAATAGGCTGCACCTATGTCACCGCGGTGTCGATAGCGTAACGAGCGTTCTTCGTCGCGCACAAATTCTGTTTGGCTTCCAGCCTCGCGTGTGTAGTCTACGTTGTTGCTACGGTTTATGCGGTTGATGTATTTAAGTCCGACCGACAGTGTGTGTTGTTTCTTTTGGTCTAAAGCCGAGGTGAAGTCAATTTGTGCGGTGTGTTCGTAACTTAAATTGTCGGGGTCGGAAGCAAGATCTTTCAGTCCAAAGTTTAGGGGCAGGTTCTCCATCTCGGTGTTTTCTGTCCACACTTGTGTGGTTTGTGGGTTGTGTGCATATTGATAGGAGAAGGTTAGGCGGTTGTCTGCTGTAAACGAGTGTTGAAAGTCTGCCGAGGCATTGATGGTTTGGTATAAACTCTTGGTGCGCGAAGCTACTTTGTAGCTATAGGTTTTGTTGCCATTGGCAGCGAACATCTCGTTAAGGGAAGTATTGTTGTTTTTACCGTTCCAACCATGAATGCCTGCCGATAGACTTAGCAAGTCTTTGGGTGAGAACTCGTAGCTTGCTTCTAAGTTTCCAAACTGATACATGCCGTGTCCTTTGCTCACGGTGTGCGATTGTAGCAGGTGATTCACTGTCTCGTCGTAGAGTTCGCGCTCCATTGTGGTGGTGCTGATGGGTTGTTTGTGGTAACCTGTTCCGTAGTGTGCCGAAAGCATAAACTTGCCAAATTGTGCCACAGCAAATGCGCTTCCTGATTCACCCCGATTGCCCACCGAACCATTTAGGGTGAGTGTGTAACCTTGGGTTGAGGTTTGCGAGTTGGTGATGATGTTGAGCACACCAGCCACGCCCTCAGCATCGTATTTTGCGCCAGGGTTTGTAATTACCTCAATTTTTTTGATGGCTGAGGCAGGATATGCCTTAAATATCATGGATGGGTTGGCACTCATCATGGCATTGGGTTTACCATCTACATACACCTTAAAACTTGCGTTGCCATTAACTTTCACATTGTCCTCACCATCGACGGTTACCATGGGGACTTTGCGCAGCATTTCAAGTAGGGTATTGTTTTTGGCATCGGGGTCTTCTGCCATAGAGTAGGTCATCTTGTCGATTTCGGCTTTCACCAAAGGGCGTTGTGCTACTACTTCAGCCACTCCGAGCGAAGCATCATACTCCTTTATATATAAGGTGTCTATTTTTACTGCTTTCTGGGTGGCATTCCATGTAATGTTTCGTTGAATGGGTTGTTTGCCCATGCTTACAACTTCTAACAAAAAGCGTCCTGCTTTGGGGGCTGTTAGGCTAAACGAACCATCAGCCTTGGTAAGCACGGCTTTGATGGGCTTTTTTGTGGGGAGTTGTAGTAGTCGTACTGTGGCAAAAGCTTCGGCTTGGTGTGTGGCGCTGTCGCATAACACACCGCTTACGCTATAGGGTGACGTTGTGGATTGTGCTTGCGTGTGCATGCTTGACGCGAAAAGCAATGCTATGAGCGTGGCTTTTGCTATGTTTTTGTGTTGTGTCATTGTTATGTGAATGTTGTTTAGTCAAAAAAAATGCCATGTTTTTTTCTCTTACCCTGGTTGGGTTGGTGCGTGAGATGTTTCTGGTCACGCAAAAAAAACGGCAGAAGGATTGGCGAGTCTTTTAGGTAAGACGTTAGGGGAGGTGAGTTTGCTACTTATAAGTAGATTTTTAATTTGCACTCACCTCATCATCCTTGGGGAGTGTGGTGTTTGGCTTTGTATGGAATGTAGGGAGTTTAAGCTCTCTGATTTCAGCGTTCTGCATGCGGGGGATGTCGCGAATGGCGCACCCTTGTAGTGCAGCTTGTAGGGTGCGATTAAAAAGTCCGTGTCCTACGGCTAAAACTCGTTTGTTAGGAAAGGTGTTATTAACGTAAAGCAAAAATTTTTTGGCGCGTTCAAAAAGTTGGTCTACGCTTTCAGCATCTTCAGGGATGTTGTGTGTACGCGCATAGGCTATGTCTTTTCCTGTGAAACTCCCCCAATCTCGTTCGCGCAGCAATGGGCAGAGTATGGGGTGGGGAATGTGTAGCACCTTGTTAAGGATGGCTGCAGTGTCGCGTGTGCGTTGTAAGTCGCTTACCAGCATCACGTGGAATGGGGCATAGTGTGTGGCTAATTGTTGGGCTAAGTTTGCAGCTTGTTTGCGTCCGTTTGTGGTGAGGTGTCCTGGCTGTCTCTTATACACATCTCCGAGCCCACGAGACGCGTAGTAATCTCGTA
>UQPD01000187.1 GCA_900542795.1 uncultured Prevotella sp.
ACGAGATTACTACGCGTCTCGTGGGCTCGGAGATGTGTATAAGAGACAGCTCCTCAACCAAGAGGGGAATGTCAAAATGGTTAGAATTAAAACCAGCCAAGTCACAACCTTGAAATTCGTGTGCTATTTCGGCCGCCTTTTCTTTAAAGCGTGGACAATTTGCCACATCTTCATCATGAATGCCATTTACTGCGGTAGCCTCTTCCGAGATGTGATGTTCGGGGTTGAAGCGCAAAGTCTTCACCTCTTCCGTTCCATTAGGATACACCTTAATATAGCACAATTCCACAATGCGGTCGGTAGCAATGTTCAGTCCCGTAGCCTCAATGTCAAAGAATATAATGGGTTTTGAAAGCGAAAGTTGCATGGTTGTTCATTATAAGTAGTTTGTATCGGAAATCATAAAAAAATGTTCCGAGAAAAATGCAAATGTGCGAACGTGTAAAAGCCCTACCTCAGCGCATCGTGCGCTTTATGGCATTACACATTCGCATATTTGTGGGGCAAACGCTCCATAATAGGTTGTTAGTCGTTGAAAACCGAGGGCATGATTAGCATCAACACCTCTTGGTCTTCCGTCTGTTCAGCGGGAACAATTAAGCCTGCACGACTGGGATCAGAAAGTTTCAATGAAATTTCCTCAGAATCTATGTTGTTGATGAGTTCCAATAGTACCGATCCTTTAAAGGCAATGCGCATAGGGTTGCCCGAATAGTCGCAAAGCATTGATTCTTCAGCCGACTTGCCAAAGTCAATGTCTTGACTTGAGATGTTGAGTGTGCTTGCCGAAAGATTAAACTTAACCAACACTGCCTGAGCATTGGCAAAAACCAACACACGACGCAAGGCACTAATTAAAGCTTGGCGGTTGATAGTTACTATGTTTGGGTTATTCTGTGGAATAACGCTGCGGTAGTTAGGAAAATGTCCTTCAACCAAGCGACTCATCAAAGCATATTCATCGCTCTTAAAGGTCGCTGTGCGGCTACCCAGTTTAATTTGTACATCACCATTAGCCTTGGCAAGCATCGCTTTGAGTAATGTGGCAGGACGTGTACCCAACAAGTAGATGCCTTGTTCGTTAACGCCAGGGAGTGGCATGCGTGTCATTGCCAATTGGTTACCATTGCTCGAAACCATTGAGATGCTTTGATCTTGAATGTCGAAGCATACCGTGTTGAGCTGAGGACGCAAAGCATCATTAGCAGCAGCAACAAGCGAACGAGAAATGCCCGATAGCAATTTGTGTGCATCCATCACGAGGTTCATGTTCTGCTCCTCGGTTTGTGTGGGGATGGGGTATTCGTCAGCACACTGTCCCATGAGTTTATATTGTCCGTTCTGATATTCCACAGTCAACTCGTATGTTTCTGGGTTAAGGTAGCATTCGAGCGGTTGATCGGGAATTTCCTTAATGGCATCCTGCAGCGTTTTGGCATTCACGGCAAAGCGCACGTCAGCATCACACTCGTTCAACTCTGCATATGCCGTGATAGTCGAGTCGTTGTCTGAGGCCGTAATGGTCAGCGAATTACCTTTGATGTCGAAGCAGAAGCAGTCGAGAATGGGCAAGGTATTCTTTTGCACAATAACACGTCCGATGGTCATCAGGCGTGATGAAAGGGTTGAACTGGAAATAACAAATTTCATGAGAACTGTTTTGGATGTTTTCTTTTTAATCGTTGTACTCCCCATGCACTATGTGCTTTAATCCCATATAGAACTTGCATACACAAGTAAATATTTTGTACTATTTGAGGGTGAAGCGTACAACCTAATAATTGTAGGGCAAAATTACGAAAAAATGAAACGTGGAAAAAGTTTAATGCTTAAAAAAGCACCTGTACGATATTTTTTCCGTAACTTCGCGTTATAAAATCAAACTATCAATAATCATTATGGAAATATCTGGAAAAATTATCGTGGCTTTGGAGCCGCGTAGCGGACAGTCAGCACGTACAGGCAATAATTGGGTAGTACAGAGCTATGTAGTGGAAACACACGAGCAGTATCCCAAGCGTTGCGTGTTCGATATCTTTGGTGAAGATCGCATTAAGGAGGCAAACATCAAGGTTGGCGACGAAGTAACAGTTTCGTTCGATATTGACGCTCGCGAGTACCAAGGTCGCTGGTTTAATAGTGTTCGTGCTTGGCGTGTACAGCATGTTGTTGAAGGTGCTGGTGTGCCTGATGCAATGGCTGGTGCTGCTGTTCCTCCTGTAGCTGCTGCACCTGCTGCACCAGTTGCAACTGAGGCTCCTGCAGCTCCCTCAGCTTCAAACGAAACTGTAGATGATCTGCCATTCTAATATTGGCAGTATTTCATGATGTGCTAATGTGCTAAACGAAAAACGTAGCACATTAGCACATTTTTAGTATATCTTTTTTATGCGAAGAGTATTTAAGTATATAACCTATTGTTTGCTAACCTTTTTGGTTAGTACGGTGTTGGCTGTAGCTGTTTATCGTTGGTTGCCAGTACCCATCACACCTTTGATGGTCATACGTTGTGTGCAAAACATTCACAATGGTGAAACGGCAGCCATACATCATAAATGGGTGCCTTTAAAGCAGATATCGCCCTATTTGCCTGTAGCTGTTATGGCTTCAGAAGATCAAAACTTTATGCACCATCATGGGTTTGATTTTAATGCCATACAAGATGCAGCTATTGAGCGTTTAGAAGGCAAGCGTTCGCGGGGTGGAAGTACTATTTCACAACAGACTGCAAAGAATGTTTTTTTGTGGCCTCAGTCTTCTTGGTTGCGTAAGGGCTTCGAGGTGTATTTTACAGTGCTGATTGAATTGATGTGGCCCAAAGAACGTATTATGGAGGTTTATCTCAATAGCATTGAGATGGGGCCTAATATTTATGGTGCTGAGGCGGTAGCTCAACGTCATTTTGGTTGTTCGGCTCGCAAACTGCGTCGTTCAGATTGTGCGTTAATAGCTGCCACACTTCCTAATCCTTTGCGTTTTAGTTCATTAGCTCCTTCGGGATATATGCGTAAACGTCAAAAGAAAATTGAGCAAGAAATGAGGCATATCCCTTTAATAACTAAAGATGCTGCTAATAACTAAAGATGCTGCGCATTAAGGATTTTGCGCAGCATTTTTTGTACGCTCGGCATGAGCATTGTCATTGTCTAACGGGTGCAAGTCCTTAGTAAGCCCTAACCCAAGTTTCACACCTATCAACCGACTTTATAAAAGAGACCCGAAAATGTACCAAGTTATTTTTTTTACCATTGCTTAGGCTGCTTTTGGGGAGGAACCTAAAAAAACTTACATTCTTCAAGAAAACATCCTACTTTTCATCCCTTTCAATCCGAAAAGAAG
>UQPD01000188.1 GCA_900542795.1 uncultured Prevotella sp.
TACTAAAACCTTGCCAATTTCGTGCAGATTTTTTTTATGGATTTTGAACACCCTATCTAACGGGGTAAGGCTGGCGCGTGAAACAAATTCTATTTTTGCAACGTGCGCTTGATTATCGCATTTTAATATCCTCAATTTGATACATCTTATCGAAGCGTTTTGTCCATTTATTTTCTGCCATGCCAAGTTGCAGACCATAGAAGTGTGTGCCTTGTTGTTGCAATTTTTCCATTTCCTGATAATAGGAGAGGGGAACAGATGGGATGCGGAAGTCTGTAATCCATAACACATCAGCACCAGCGTAGTGTGCATTTGTGTGTAGCAGGGCAAACACGTTGTTGAGCATTTGCTGTGCATTGGTGTCGCCTTGTGGTTTTTGAGAAAAGAATTTTAGCAATAAGGCGCGGTCGTGATGCACATCAATAGGAGTGGCACGCACAGCAAAGGCTATAAGAAAGCAGTTGCGCTTTTGTTGGGCACACAATTCTGCCAAATTCATAGCCATAGATAAGGCAACGTCCCACGGATCGCCCATCATGCTACCCGAAGTGTCAACACACACCACAATAGGACCACGCTCACGAGCAGGTTTAGTGTGTAGACTGCGGGCGGCTTGCAATAGGTGGCTCTGATAGTCGAAGGTTTGCAGACGACAGGTTACAAACTTCTGTAAAAAAACATCCTCCATATCAGGGTCAACAAATTGTGCCATTTCAGCAGGTAGTAAACTTCCAAGGTCGCGTCCCAAACTAATGCCTGTGATGTCGCTTTGCGAAGCATGCTCCATGTTCTCGGTGTTGCCCGATGTGTAACCAATGCGTTGTTTGCCTTGTGCGTCAGCCATGCGTCCCATGCGTTGGGCAATGGTTGTGAGGATAGGGTAGCGCTTTTGCAAGCGTACAGTGTTGTAAAGGCGTTGAAACTCATAAGTGTTCCAACGGCCTCCCATCAATCCCCAAGCTTGACAAAACTCGTGTTGTGTGATGTTGTGTTCCTTCACATACTGTGTGGCACCCTTTAAGTTGTTGCGTAGCGTTAAGTCCTGCAGTTCTTTGCGCGATTGGGCAAATTCTCGCTGTTTAAGTTGCAGACGTAAGTCGAGGTGGGATTGCCAATCATTGAGCATTGTTTGCCAAAGTGCATCGTCAGCATAGCCTTGTGCTGTCTCCATTTCATGTTGATAAAACCCCTTGTCAAAACCTTGCTCAGCATACTTGTCGTCCATCATTTGCACCAAAGCTTGCCAATTATCGCGTCGTTTAATAAGATTCCACGTAGCAGCCTCTTCCATTTGTTTACGCTCAAAACTTGTGCGTTGCATTTGGTAGGCTGCTTTTTCTTGGTTTAGTCTCACAAACTGTAACATGGTGTCGGTAAACACTTGTGCTGCAATGGCATCGTTGAGCACTAAAGCTTTTACATCGGTATCGTGCATAGCATGTGCCAAATACTCTACTACAGCATCAGGTTGTGCGAGCAGGCTAAGGTCGGGTTCTTCGCCATTCTCCACAAAGTTGTGGATAACGTTCAAGTAAAAAGCTGGCTCATTCATTATAAAGCAGTTTGCGGATGTCAACGCGGCACAATGCAATGCGCTTGTACAAGTCTTGCAGATAAACCTCTACCTGGCATTTGTCGGCAGCATTGGCAAAGATGTTTTGGCTGATGTGCTTTTGTGCTGCATCAATTTGGTTGCAAATGTCCTCTGCATCCTCCTCGTAGTGTGTGTAGGGCATGGCTGCCTGAATGGTTTTGTTGTGTTTCTCTGCAGCAGAATTAGCACTGAGTGAGTCGAAGAGTCCACCAATGTGTCCTGTTTGCGGACTCATAACAGCTGCACCTTTGTGTCGCATTTTAAAGCCAACACCATTGATAAAAATACGCTCGTTGTCGCGATAGAGCGTTACAAATTCGCGGTCGGCATAGTTGCCTAAGTCTTTAGTGTCGGATGTGTAGAGGCGCACAATGCTTCGTCCACGTTGGCTATGATCCTTATAGATAACACCACGCTGAATGTTGTCGGGGGTGTAAGCATGCAAACTCTTGAAGTCTGTAATAAAGATATAGGTGTGTCCTGTGCCATGATTTTCTATTTGGTAAAACAGTTTGTCCACAATCAGCAAGTCGTCGTCTCGATGGTCGTGTTCGCGCACAGCCTTTGCCAAAGCCTCCTTAGCCTTGCAAGCTCGCAAGTCTGCTTTAACATTGCGTGCAAGTGTTTCAAGACGTTGCACATAAGGTGCGAAAATGCTTTGTAGCACAATTTGTTTAACCTGCTCTATTTCGATAGGCTCGTTCCATAAACAGTGGTACATAGGTAGTAGGTCTGCCACGTCAGCCTCTTCGCGTCCTTGCACATAGGCAGAGGTGCGCAGCAAGTTTGCAATGTGTACCCAACGACGGTCGCTTACATAAATGCAGCGAGCCAATTCGCTTCCTTCTATTTCAACCTTTTGTAGCAATAAGCGTATGTGGCTGATGGCATCGAGTAAGGCAGACGAAAGGGGTATTCCCTGCGCTTCTTTTTGCCATTGTGCGTACTCCTTTGCTGTAATAGGTGAGGGGGCAGACTGGGTTGGCTTAGTTGCGGTGTTAGCCGATTGGCAAAGCATGTTGCGAAAGACGTCTTCGTTGCGAATGCAGCCACACATCACGCGAATCATGAAGCGGTCCCACAAAGCCTCTAAGCCTTCGCCTTTTGCAGGTAACTCGTTGGATGCTGCCACAAGTAGTTTTAGTGGCAAGTGTATTTCTTTGTCACCATTGCGAAACAATTTTTCATTCATTACTGTGAGCAACGTGTTTTGTATGGCAGGACCAGCTTTCCATATTTCGTCTAAAAAAACTACATCAGCGGTAGGCAGGAATCCCTCTGTTGCACGTTCATATTTGTCTGATTCTTTGAGTCGGGCAATGCTGACAGGACCAAAAATCTCATCGGGCGTAGAGAAACGTGACATCAAGTATTCAAACGATCGTGCATTTTTAAAGGCCTCCTTCAGTCGGCGTGCTACCATTGATTTAGCAACTCCAGGAGGGCCTAATAGCAAGATGCTTTCGCCAGCCAAAGCAGCCAACAGAGCCAATGCTGTTTCAGTCTCTTTTTCGTAAATGTCTTGTTGCAAATATTGCAATAGGTTTTCTATGCGTTGTTGTGGGGTCATTTTGTTTTTATTAAATGTGGAGATTTTATCGCTCAATACACAAATATTTTATGGGTCAATAGTCTTAGAACTTAATTGTTCTTTATCTCGCAAAGTTAGTAAAACTATTGTATAAGTGTTGTATAAAGTGCATAATTTTGCTACTGTCTCTTATACACATCTG
>UQPD01000189.1 GCA_900542795.1 uncultured Prevotella sp.
ATCTACACGCGTAAGATCGTCGGCAGCGTCAGATGTGTATAAGAGACAGACTTATTACTTGAAAACCTTACTTATTACTTGAAAACCTTACTTATTCCTTGAAAACCTTACTTATTACTCGAAAATCTTACTTAATTCTTTTTCCTTCTTGTCCAAATAATAATCAGTACGGCGGGAATGATGAGTAAGATGCCTGTGAGAACTTGCCAAGTAAAGGCTTCACCAAAAACGAGGCAACCCACAATTACAGCTGTGAGCGGTTCGAGAGCACCTAGCACGGCAACCATGGTGCTACCAATACGTTTAACGCTAAACACCAAGCTGACATTCGTGATAAATGTACAGATCACTGATAATGCAATGAGGTGTGTGAGTTGCAATGAAGTGCTGATAGGTTTGAAATTGCCTTGACGCATAGCTTCGGCACCAAATATTAAAGCTCCCAAAAACATAACGTAGAACACCAATTTAGTGCCATCCATGGTAGCAGCACGCGAGCGGTTAACACGGATAATGTAGAGGGCATAGCACAAGGCAGAGATGAGCACAATGATAACACCTTGCACACTCGTTTTGCCAGACGGGTCCCACGACAAGATGCCAACACCAGCCACAGCCATGAGCACAGCAAAAATGGTACTGAAGCGACGTGCTTCGTTATAGAACATCATCATGATTATAGCAGTGGCTACGGGATACATAAAGTGGAGCGTGGTGGCAACACCACTCGACATGTAATTGTAACCATCAATCAAAAAGAGTGCCGAACCATCAGAGATAAACGCAAGGTAAATAAGCGTAACCATTTCGCCACGCGATATTTTAAAACTCTTGCGTTGACACAACATAATAATGGCTAATATGATGCTTGCAAACCCAAAACGATAAAAAAGAATCGTAGGGTCAGAAAGCGTTTCGGCTGGCGCAGCATTCTTTATGGGCAACGTAAAAAAAGGAATGAAACCATAGCAAATGGCAGCTAACAAGCCTACGGCAAGTCCTGCCAAGGTAGTGTTTTTACCTTTCACTTGTTGGGGGTGTTGTGGGGTGCTTTCTTTCATAGCCGATGCACCCGTGGGGTGGTTGGGAGTGTTCATTAAGAGAATATAGGTTGTTAATAGTTAGGGTTTACCAGCCGTTATAGTGAATATTGGCTTTGTTATATTTATCCTTGGGTTGTGTTTCTCCCTTGGGATGTCCTATGGGCACAAGGTTAAAGGGAACAATATGTTCGGGAAAATGCATAACGCTCTGCACGGCAGCCGTGCGGTCCTCATAGGGGTAAACGCCGGTCCACACAGCTCCCAATCCCATAGCCTCTGCTTGAAGTAGAAGATTTTCGGTAGCTGCAGAGCAATCGAAAGTCCAGTTTGTTGAGGGCTTACCCTCTTTATCCGTTATACTCAAGTCACCGCAAACCATAATAGCAGCTTGAGCCTCGGTAAGCATCTTAGCTTGAGGCAATGCAGCCGAAAGCTTTTGCATCATATCTTTATCGTCGATAATTACAAATTTCCAAGGGCGCATATCTTTGCCCGTAGGTGCAGCCATAGCAGCACGCACCAAAGTGTCGAGCTGACTGCGTGTAACAGCCTCGTTTGTATACGAGCGCACACTTTTGCGTGCAAGTATGTTGCTCATCACAGCATCAGCCATACTCACATTGTTTGTTTCATTATTATGGGTGGCTTCACGATGTGTTGCCACAAGGCGCGTCATTGTGGCAAGCAGGGCTATGCCCAAAACAAGCGACACAATTTTATATTTGTTCATATTATTATCTGTGTTTAAAAGTAGAAGAAACCAAGAGTATTGTATTCTCCAAAAATCCGTGAATCTTGTATTCTCAAAAAATCAAATATTTTTTTCAGCCAACTCAAGAGTTTGTCCCATAGGGCAAAGACATTTGCACCACACATTAGGCACAAAGCAACTTGCCACAACAATGGCAGCACAAAGCGCAATAACCGCAGGCGTGGCAGTAGTGATAAGGAAAGCTGTGAAAGGCTCATAGTCCAACACTCCAATTCCGCCAAGAGCCGTCCACAACACCAACATGAGCATGCCAAAGCAAACAATGCGAATGCGACTCATGGCTCTATACACCTTGGGTGAGCAATGCACTTTAGGAAAAGGCAAATGCGAAGCCAATTCTTGCAAACTGCCAAGCGGGCAAATCCACGAGCAGTAGTGGTGCTTGTGGCGGAAAAAAGGCATCAGTACGGCAGTAGCTAATATAATAAGTGTGGGAAGGTAAATTATGGGGTCAAAGCCATTCGCAATCCAACCGCGCAAAAGCGAGAGCGAAAGAAACTGTCCACACCAAAAGCCTAATACCACTACATTGAGCACAAGTTGCACCATGCGCAGTTTTTTATGTCCGCGAAATAGGATGCTAATGAGCACCCCCATAATTAAAACAAAGACCACGGCAATAGTGCGTCCCCAGCCAATGTTGGGTTTTTGCAAAACAGTAGTCTTGTTTGCAACTGCACATTGCATCGCGAGCGTCTGTTGTACATTAGCTATGAGCGCTTTGCTTGAGAAAGTAGCCCCCGTTACAGCGTCCACTGGCATTGTCGAGGCATCTGTCATGCGCTTGCCAATCCATTGCGGAGCCAACTGGCTAAAGGCGTGTTCAAAAAAACTTGCTGTTTCAGCATTGTCAGCAGCAGCGATATCTTTAACTGTCCCTTGTGAGTCAACGTATATATAAAGCGGTGTCGGACCCGCAAACCCCTTCACATTGTTGGCATAAGGCTTTGTGCTGATAAGCACACCAAGTTCTTTGCCATCAGCAGTTGTAATAGTCCACGAAGCCGAATCGCGAACCGCAAAAGTTGCTGTAGCATCAATGTGTAGTTTTTGCAGTTGTTCTGGCGTGGGCAGTTCCACACTGCTTGTTGTGTTGCTTGCTTCTCGGGGCGTACCAATCTCGTGTCCAAATAGTTTGCCCGACCACATCACAGCCGTTGCAGCAATCATTAAAAACACCACGAGCAACGATTGCATATGTTCTATAAATTTGCTCAGCTTCTTCTGATAAAAACAGGGTAGTTGGTTAATTGCCATGAGGAGAGAGGGAATTTTTAATGTATAATGTTACTAAACAATGTTTCATGCGCCAGCCCAACCCCGAAAGGGGTTTTATTTATGGACACAAATATAGATTAAGTATTAAGTGTTAAGTATTACATCCTATTGAGGTTTTCACGCGCTAGCCCAACCCCGAAAGGGGTTATTTATGGACATTTTCCCCCTGTCTCTTATACACATCTGACGCTGCCGACGATCTTACGCGTGTAGATC
>UQPD01000190.1 GCA_900542795.1 uncultured Prevotella sp.
TTATGAACATTTATGGCTCATTGATGGACATTTTTGACTAAAAAGACAAAGACATTTTTGTCGATAAAAACAAAGACGTTTTTGACCAAAAAACGAATAACTTGTGCAGAATTTGATAATAGCTCGCTATCATTAAGGAGTACCTGTCAAAAGTTGCACAAGTTATTTTTGCCTATTACTAAACTCGCCAAATCGTTTTAGTTAACTCGCGAAATTTCCTTACTAAACTCGCGAAAATTCTTTAGTTAACTCGCCAAATCATTTTAGTTAAAGCAATTTGGGGGTGTTTTGAGGAGTTGAATGTGGATTTTAAACACACCTTAATAAATTATCCATAAATGAATACATTTGCGCAATATTACGTAACTTTGCACACAATTATTATTGATATAGAATATGCAAGGATTCATACAAACTGAAGAAATAAAATCGGAAACCGCTATTTTGGTGGGCTTGATTACCAAGAACCAAAACGAACGCAAGACCAACGAATATCTTGACGAATTGGAGTTCTTGGCAGAAACCGCTGGCGCTGTTACCGTTAAACGCTTTACTCAAAAACTCGACGGACCTTCATCGGTATCGTATGTGGGTAAAGGTAAACTCGAAGAAATACGTGACTACATCGTGGCAGAAGAAGAGGCTGAACGCGAAGTGGGCATGGTTATCTTTGATGATGAACTTTCAGCTAAACAGCTCCGTAACATCGGACAGGCACTTGGCGTGAAAATTTTGGACCGCACAAACTTAATTCTCGATATCTTTGCCATGCGTGCTCAAACGGCAAATGCAAAGACACAAGTGGAATTGGCACAATACCGTTACATGTTGCCCCGATTGCAACGCTTGTGGACACACCTTGAACGTCAAGGTGGTGGCTCAGGTTCGGGCGGTGGTAAAGGTTCAGTAGGTCTACGTGGTCCTGGTGAAACGCAGCTCGAAATGGACCGCCGTATCATTTTGAACCGTATGTCGTTGTTGAAACAAAGATTGGCTGACATTGACCGACAAAAAACAACACAACGCAAAAACCGCGGCCGAATGATCCGTGTAGCATTGGTGGGTTACACCAATGTGGGTAAATCTACACTAATTAATTTGTTGGCAAAAACTGAGGTATTTGCTGAGAATAAACTCTTTGCCACACTCGACACTACCGTACGCAAGGTGATTATTGACAACCTCCCCTTCTTGTTGGCGGATACGGTTGGATTTATCCGTAAATTGCCTACCGACTTAGTTGACTCATTTAAGAGTACACTCGATGAGGTACGCGAAGCTGACTTGCTGGTACATGTGGTAGATGTGTCGCATCCTGAATTTATGGAACAAATTGAGGTGGTAAACAAAACGCTGCAAGACTTGGGTTGCGCAGAAAAGCCTCAACTCTTGGTGTTTAACAAGATGGATGCTTACACTTGGACTGAAAAAGACCCTGACGACTTAACACCTGCTACCAAAGAGAATGTGTCGCTCGATGAACTGAAAAAAACATGGATGGCTAAGATGGGGGATGACTGCATCTTTATTTCGGCACGCGAGAAAATGAATATCGATGAACTGAAGAAGCTGTTCTACACACGCATCAAACAATTGCACGTGCAGAAATATCCCTACAACGACTTCCTCTTTGACTACTACGAAGAATAATTCCACATTAAAATGAAAGCTTTGGTGAAAAGGCAGTATCTGCTGCCATTCTTCTTAATTACCTCGCTCTTTTTTCTGTGGGGTGCAGCACATTCTATATTAGATGTGTTGAATAAGCATTTTCAAAATGTTATTCCTGGCATGACGCATGCCCATTCCTCAATGGTGCAAGTAATGTTTTACTTGGGATATTTTGTAATGGCTATTCCTGCAGGCATTGTGATTGACCGCCGAGGGTATCGCACGGGAGTTGTAACGGGACTCTTGCTTTATGGCATAAGTGCACTGATGTTTTGGCCTGGTGCACAGATCATGTCGTTCAACTTTTTCTTGGCTTCGCTCTTTGTCATTGCTTGTGGCTTGGTGTTTCTTGAAACAGCTGCCAATCCTTATGTAACGGAGTTGGGCGACAAAGAAACGGCTGCTTCACGCCTCAACTTGGCTCAATCATTTAATGGTTTGGGCTGTGTATGTGGTCCACTGTTTGGTGGTTTGCTACTCTTTTCTGATGCAGAGGGTGCAGAAAGTCGCATTGCCCTACCCTATGTGGTGATGGCTGCTGTAGCTCTAAGTGTGGCTATTGCTTTTACACGCATCAAGTTGCCCGAAATTCCACACAAGGTCGAAAAGGTGGATGAAGCTACAGGGTCGAAACTCGCACACTTGCTGCACAACAAGGCATTCCTTTTTGGCATTGTTGCCTTACTAAGCTACGAGGTGTCTGAGATTTCAATCAATAGTTTCTTTATTAACTATGTGTCGGATGGCGGATGGATGAATCCCCGCGATGCTTCTATTGCCCTATCGTTTGGCGGATTGGGTTTGTTTATGATGGGACGTGTAGTGGGCAGTTTGCTTATGCAACACGTAGGCACTGAACGTGTGCTAAGCATTTGTGCCGTATGCACTTTTCTTTGCACCTTTGTGGTGATGCTCAATATGGGCATGTTCTCGCTAATAGCATTGGTTTTGGTATACGTGTTTGAGAGTATCATGTTCCCCACAATCTTCGCACTTTCGTTGCGTGGATTGGGTTCGCTTACCAAACGTGCCTCTTCACTGCTCATGATGACTCCTATAGGAGGTGCCATTGGTCCGCTACTAATGGGCATAGTGGCTGATGCTTCGAGCATGTCGGTAGCTTTTATCATTCCACTTATTGGTTTTGCCAACGTCTTAGCTTATGCTTTTGCACAAAGAAAAGAACACACAGCATAACATTTTGAACACCTACTTATAAAAAAAAGATAGATTTCAACAGAAGTCCGAACAAACAGAAGTACCACAAGTGAATACATTTGTGGTACTTCTGTTTTATAAGCAAGAGAACAAATATGGAGACAAAAACGAGAAAAACGGGCTATTTTAGAGAAAAATGCACTTTTTTTGAAAAAAAACTGCGAAATATTTTGCTGGTTTCAGAAAAGTTCATACCTTTGCACTCGCAAAAACGCCAATAACGGTTGCTCAAAACAACCTAATGGTGTAAAGCAAAAAACATAACGCGGAAATAGCTCAGTTGGTAGAGCACAACCTTGCCAAGGTTGGGGTC
>UQPD01000191.1 GCA_900542795.1 uncultured Prevotella sp.
TTAATGTTAAAAATCAACTGTTTTAGACATACTAAAACCTTGCCAATTTCGTGCATATTTTTTTTATGGATTTTGAACACCCTACCCAATAGAGTGCGCATTATGATATTTACAATGCGCCCCCACCATAGCCTCAGGTCTACCCCTTTCGATAGTCCCATCCGTAGGAATCACATAATGATACCCACAGCCACGCCATCCAAGCGAACGATGAAAGCGGTCAATATCCGCCATTCTCAAAGAACTGCCAGCCCTATTCGCAGTACAATGCACAACAATCAAAGAAATTTTTCTCATAAATAAAACTTTAAAAAGTCACGAATCACCCGAATCCATCCAAAATACCCTTCTGAAGCATTCAGGCAATTCATGACCTTACATTCAACTTATAAAACTAAGTAACACACGATTATTAAAGCTGCGAAACAACGCCACCTGCTGCACCCGTAACAATCAGTTCCAACACACGTAGCACATACAGTGCCACCCGTTTCCAGTTAATCTTCATACGCGTAGTTTTGAGATAAAGAAATAATATCAGTTGCATTCATTAAGGATTAAATATCCGTTCCAGCGTCGCCATTCTCGTTGCCATTTTCGGTATCAGGATTCTTTTCAGAGCCCGCACCATCAGAAACCTCCGAGAAGTAAGCAGCCAGCGTCACATCATCGTCCAACTTCACAACACGCGAAGGCGAGGTCACATTATCCTCCCAGTGCATGAACTTAAATCCCGCTGCAGGAATAGCCTCCACAGTCACACTGCTACCCGCGTCATAAGCACCTTCACCCTTTATAGAACCAGCTTGAGGCGGCAACATATTCACCTTCAACGTCTTCTTACCATCCGTTGCAGAACCTGAAGGATTCGAAGGAGAAGGAGGAGTAGTAGGAGAAGGAGTAGTAGGAGAAGGTTTATCCCCACCGTTATTATCTCCAGCCGAAGGTTTCTTCTTAGCAGCCTCCAAGTCCACAGTCTTCTCGTTACCCTTCTCAGCCTTAAGCGTAGCAGCTTGTGCAGCACGACTTGCCACAGGATTAAACTCAGCGCGATGAAGCAAATTCTCAAAGTCCTCACCAGGAGCAAACAAAATGTTCACAGCCTTAATGTTCTTCGAAGTAAACTTCTCCAAGCTCTCAGCAGGGTCGCAACTGATAGAAATACCAAACGTACCCAACTCACCAAGTTGAATTTTGTTACCATTGAGCAGTTGTTCCACCAAGCATTCGCACATGTCGCTCAACACCCCTTTGACTGTACCGCGACTAAAAGTACCGTTATGCGAAGCAATGTGTTTAGCAAACTTCTCTAACGACCAAATCTCATTCACTTGGTTCTTCGCATACGCCTTTGCGCCAGCTTCAGGGTTCATGACACTTGTCATCATGTACACACTATAGTTAATCATAAAGTTGCCCATCGTCGGTATGGGGCTTCGTATTTACAGGACTGCAATGTTTAATGTCCTGCCCGACAGATTTAAACATAAAATTGTTTTGTCAAACAACCATTATTGTTGAATGACATTGCAAAGGTACAGCCTCACAGTCCCGAAAACAATTCTATTGACAAGCGTTGATAAATCGTTTACGTACCATTGACAACCCATTGAGAAATATCCTTATGAGCGATGTTACAATCAACATAAACGGAGGTAACAACCAAATTCTCCCCAATGCCACTGAAGCCGTGCAAAATTTCTATGGTGCCCAGTTCGCAGATAAGATTCTCAACGAGCAAAAACGTGATGAAGTTTCACTCCCCGAAGCTGAACGCCTCTCCCTATATATAAATAAGGAGCACATAGCTGGTTACATTGTCCAAATTGCCGAGTGTCAGTCAGCCGCTGAACTCGCCATGGTCGTTGTGCAGATGTGCGAGCAAGAGCCACGCCTCACGCAAGAAGATATAGTAAAGGAACGCTTCATCAGTCTCCTTCTCCCTTTCGCCACCAAACTTACCAAAGGCAAGGGTATTGACAATCTCCGCGCCCGCATCAACGATGCTTGGGCTGATCGTCCCAAAACAAAGCCCTTTCAGAAGTGACAATATCCCTTTGAAAAGTATTATAGTAATACTTTGCCAATTAATACGTAATACTTGCCCATTTAATACGTAATACTTTGCCAAGTATTATAGTAATACTTTTTCGTTCAAACATTGACCTTAATTCATCATGAATACAAAACAGATAGATATTAAAGGAGGCAACAACCAAATACTGCCCAACGCCGTGCAAGCAGTACAGGTATTCATCGGAGACGAATACCTTAACCGTAAGTCGAGAAACTCAGACAAGTCAAAAGTGGGAGTAATGAATACCCCGTTTTTCAGCATGACGATGAATTTCCACCTATTCACTATAAATGTAGATTGGAAATTCTCATTCGACAGATGGTAAATATGTAAAGTTAAAAAATAACTTGTGCGGATTTTGTGTGATGAAAGTTTGCGCAAAAGAGCATCCGATAAAAGTTGTGCAAGTAATTTTGGGCATGTTACTTAACGCATAAATTACAATCGATTTTTTAACAAAGTCAATAAAGGTAGGCACAGAAAAGTGACTACTCTTTGGGGTATGCCCTAAATTAACTGCTTACAAGGCTATGATAAGTAGTCTTAAGCTTACGTAAGCAAGATAATCTAAAAGGGAAAAAACATTCATAAGTATTTGCCACAAAAAGCATTTACTATTATCTCTATGATTAACGAAAGGTACTACTCGCATTTGCGCAATATAATCATTCCCTTACCAGGGTTCAAACATTTTCATTACGCAAGTAGCAGCGAGGACAAAATAGAAGACTTCATAGGCAGAAGCTCTATCACGGATAAACTTTCTGCTTGGCTGAAGGATTCTGCATCCAAATATTCTGGAGCTTATTTGGTTACGGGATATCGTGGAATGGGTAAAAGTACGTTCGTATATGAGGCTATAGAAAAACTAAAAAAAGAGGATGGTGACAAAAAGTATTGGAAAAAGCCCAAAAGAAAAGCCACATACATAACAGTACCTATAAATGTTGGCAATGAACTGCTGAGTGCCAAAGAACTGTTAGGCATGATTTGTAAGGTAGGATACTATAACTACTGTCTCTTATACACATCTCCGAGCCCACGAGACGCGTAGTAATCTCGTAT
>UQPD01000192.1 GCA_900542795.1 uncultured Prevotella sp.
TACGAGATTACTACGCGTCTCGTGGGCTCGGAGATGTGTATAAGAGACAGTTCATGGAATTTTTGAGAACCCCAAAGTGCAACTCATATAATATAGGTATGCTCCAACAGATTTTCACCCCCAACCTTAAGGTTACGCGCATACAAAAAGAGAGTGTATCAACAGGGTACATAGGGCACCTTGTTAATACACTCTCTCAGTGTTTTATTTAAAAACTCACGAATTAAGCTTCGGGTACACCGAAGGGAGTAGCTGTGCGGCCACCTTCTTCAGCAGGAGCTTCAGCACCAGGAAGGTTGATAGGACCAAAAGCCTTTTCGTACTTCTGTATATTGTCTTGCAAAGCAAAAAGGAGACGCTTAGCGTGCTCAGGAGCCAAGATGATGCGACTCTTAACATTTGCCTTGGGTACACCAGGAAGTACACGGATAAAGTCCATAACTACCTCAGCGCTTGAGTGAGTAATGATTGCGAGATTTGCGTAAATACCTTCTGCTACTTCGGGAGAAAGTTCGATCTTCAACTGACCGTCATTGGTTTCTTGATTTGCCATTGGTAAAAATCTTTTTATAAGTTTAATTTGTAGATGTTATTTCGCTTGTGAAGTTGAGTTTTCATTCGTTTTTCACACTACAAAAGTAAGTTTTAGCTTTGGATTGACCAAGTTTATAACTCTTTTATTCCAAAAAATTGTTCTGTATAGACTATTTGGATACTTTTTTTGAGTTATATCCTAAAAAAGTACGTACATTTGCTCACGAAACTTAGGCATATATTTTGCCGTTTCAAACCATCCTTCGGAATAATAGGGCTTCTATTGGAGCAATAAACAATATTCTGAAGCAATCGCATTCATTATAAATTTACGCAAAATGAAAAAATTATTTACTATTGTAGCTATGGGTGCAGCGATACTCACAGCAAATGCGCAGAAAACCGTTCAAGGTTCTCGTTTCTTTGACAACTGGTCGGTAGGTCTTGTAGGAGGTGGCATTGTGCCTGTTACAAATTCAGACAAAGTGAAAGATGTACGTGCCACTTATGGTGTAGAAATCAACAAGCAGATTACTCCTATCTTTGGTTTGGGCGCACAAGTCACAGCTGCCAACAATGTTACTCCCAGCAAAAATATCATAGATGCCAGCAATGTAACTTTGATGGGACGTTTGAACCTGTCTAACATTTTCTTAGGTTATAAGGGCGTTCCTCGTACCTTTGAAGCCGAATTAGCTGTAGGTGCTGGATGGGGTCACAACTATTATCCCTCAAAAGAACGCGTTGACTATAACTACTTGACAAGTAAATATGGTTTAAACTTCAATTTCAACTTGGGCAAACAAAAGGCATGGACCATTGGTGTTAAGCCCTCATTGGTGCTCAACATGACTACCGACAAGAACAATAATGTCATTCAGCCTAAATTCAAGAATAAAGACATGGCTGCTCTCGAACTCATGGCAGGTGTTGCTTACCATTTTAAGAACAAGAGCAATGGCATGCACCACATGACCTTCTTGAAAGCTTACGACCAAGCCGAAGTGGATGGTTTGAATGCTAAGATTAACGAACTACGCAACCAAGTTAACGAGAAGGACGGACAGATTGCGAAGGCGAATGCTGAAAACCGCAACTTGCAGTTGCACCTTAACGAAGCTCGCAACCAGAAGCCCACTGTAACTGTTAAGACACAAACGATTACCAACAACTACAACTCTCTTGAACAAACCGTTACCTTCCGTCAGGGCAAGAGTGTGGTAGATGCTTCACAGCTTCCGAATGTTGAACGTGTTGCTACTTTCTTGAAGAATCATAAGAATAGCACCGTTGACATCAAGGGTTATGCTTCGCCCGAAGGTAGTGCTGAGGTTAATGCTCGCATTGCAAAGGCTCGTGCCGAAGCTGTTAAGGATATTCTTGTCAACAAATATAAGATTGATGCAAACCGCATTACAGCCGAAGGTCAGGGTGTAGGCAATATGTTCTCTGAGTCTGACTGGAACCGTGTAAGTATCTGTACGATTAACGAAACCAAATAATAAGTAGGTGTTTCATCCTAAAAAACAAATCAGACCACATTCCTTTTACAGAATGTGGTCTGATTCGTTTTAATGTACACTATCACCATGTGTGGTATGCGTAATCGTTGTAGGAGCCGTTGATGTTGCATTCGTTGTTGTTGCAGCATTCGGATTTTGTGCAGTTTCGCTGTTTTGTTCTTCTTGCGCCTTAGCCGCCTCTTGTTGTTTACGTTTGCGTTGGTAATACATCCAACGTGCATGGCGCACCGAGTCTTGTATGCGTAAACTATCCTCGTGTGTTAGTTGCGGTATCGTATCTAAAGAGTCTACCGCAAGGGTGTCTTTTACAGGCAGAATGGTATCGGCAGCAACAACAGGAACTTCTTCCTTGGATTGCATTAAGACTGCCAATCTTTCTCCCCAGAATGGATAAGTTGCACCAGCAGCAATCACAACTACTGCCAAGCAAAGCCACCATTTATAACGATTCCATGCCATTTGTGCTTTTAGCATCATCTTATTGGGACGGTGATGCTTACGATACTTTCGATGGTTACGGGCAGTATTGGGTTCTGAGCGTAAGGGCATTCCCGTATCGTTTGTTGTAGCAGGATCCACAGTTTTCTGCTTTATCTTTTTCGGCTTTTTGCGAGTATCTGTAGGTTGCGTAGGGTTATATGAAAAGCCTTCAGGCAATCTGGGTGGAATATTCGTAGTACTACTTTCGCTTGGTGTAAAGTCTAAAGCATGCAATCCTTCAGGAGCAGAAATTGCTTCAGAATCTGTTTCCAACTCTTCGTCAGTTTCCTCTTTCAATTCCTCATCCGTTTCATCTGCTTCGGCATTTTCTAAAGGAGTTGAAACTTCAACCTCCTCATCCATATCTTTTGTCTTATCGTTTTCTTCGTTCATTTTGCTTCGTATTTGGGTGCAAAGTTAGTGCAAGGCGAGCACAATGAAAAGAAAAACACCGTTTTTATTTTCATTGTCGAGCCGCAGCCTAACTTCGCGAAGCAGAGTTAGTGCAAGGCGAGTGCAATACAAAATAAAAAGCCAAGGGATTTTTATTTTTATTGCCGAGCCGCAGCCTA
>UQPD01000193.1 GCA_900542795.1 uncultured Prevotella sp.
GGCGTAAGCCAGCAGATTTACAGTCTGCCCCATTTGGCCACTCTGGTATTTGCCCGTTATTGTTGTTTGCAACCCTTATTTCTGAATTGCGATGCAAAGGTAGGCATTATTTTTGAAACTTCCAAGCAAAATCCACCATTTTTATTGCAGTAAGTGCAAATTCTTTTCCTTTGTTGCCTAAACTACCCCCTGCACGCTGCTCTGCTTGCTCTTGATTGTTGACCGTTAACAGCCCGAAAATCACTGGAATATCGCCTTGTGCATTGAGTTGAGCGATGCCTTGAGTCACTCCTTCACAAATATAATCAAAATGTGGCGTATCTCCACGAATTACGCAACCAATAATGATAATTCCGTTGACGTGAGCAAATTTTGCCATCTGTGCTGCAGCATAAATAAGTTCGAAACTACCGGGAACGCGCTTTACGAGAATGTTGTTTTCGCTCACGCCATTTTCTTTGAGTTCTTCCACGGCACCATCAAGCAGTTTGTCGGTGATGTGGTTGTTCCATTCGGTTACGATGATGCCCATGCGCATTTCGCTTGCATCGGGGATGGGCAAAGTTTGGTCGGCTGTATATGAGAATGTGTTGGAAGACATCTTTTTTAAGTATTAAGTGTTAAGTATTAAGTATTACATTCTAATGAGAGGGCAAGTGAAAGCTTCTTGGCAAATCCCAATGTATTACATTCTAATGGGTGCAAGTGAAAGCTTGGCAAATCCCCCAAAAAACTATTTTGCTCAAAAACTAAAAAGGTCAAAGCATAAAGTGTGAAGGTTGTAGAAGAAATAGGGGAGGGATAGGGCACAATGCGCTTTTTACTCCTATATTATATATTAAACCTTTTGCACTTAGTGCTTTAACCTTTTATTGTTTTGCTTATTCAAGCATTGTTTATTACTTGCTCAAGCGCTCGATGTACTTGTCGATAACAGCGTCGAGTGTAACGCCACCCTGCTGCTGACGTGAGCAAATAGGAGCCGAAGGATAGTCCTTCTTAATGTCTTGATAAAGTTTCAAGGCATCGTCCTTCTTGTTTTGGCTTTCAAGGATGAGACCAGCGTCAAACAAAGCCTGTGAGCAGAGTGCGGGGATGTCAGTAGACTTAGCAGCCTTCTTAAAGGTTTCAACAGCCTTGTCAAGTTGCTTGTCGGCAGCATAAGCGTTAGCCAAAGTTGAGAGTGCCTGGAATGAAACCGTAGCGTCGCCCTTTGTGCTGTAGTCTTCAAGATACTTAATGGCTTCTTTTGTCTTGCCACTCTTGTAGAGGCAAACACCAGCTTCGTACTTAGCCAAGTTACCAGCATCGGTTGAGCTATACTTGTTGGCAATCTTTTCAAGACCGAGAGTTTTGCCCTCGCCTTTCAAAGCGTGCTCAAAGTCTTGAGCCAAGATGTACTTCTGCACAATGCCCAAGCACTCTTGTGCCTTGTCTTCTTGAGGCTTAGCGTAGCCATAAACGTAGGCAAACGAACCACCTACGATAACAACGATAGCTACAACTGCGGTGATAATTTGCTTCTTGTACTTGGTGATGAACGCTTCAGACTTTGCTAAAGTATCGTTCACATCGAGTGTTTGATTGTTTTTTTGATTGCTCATAATATTTTTTTTCTTTGTTTTCTAATAGATGTGTGTGCAATGCGTGTTCTGTTGCACCTTTCCCTTAGTTAACAACATGGGGAGTGCTTTTGTGCAGAAAAATGCAGCGCAAATTTACAACTTTCCCCCCAAGTAGTGAAATAAACCTTAGTTTTTTTTGCTTTTCACTGATATTTACTGCAATCTCTTTGTTGAAACACGCTCTAAAACGTAACTTTGCGCTTAAAAAGTAATTTATCTTTTTATGATTTTAAAGCACTTCAACATAACGAACTATCGCAACTTGCTGATGGCTAACCTCGATTTCTCGCCCAATGTAAACTGTTTGGTAGGAGCCAACGGCATGGGCAAGTCGAATGTGCTCGATGCCATATATTACCTCTCCTTTTGTCGTGGTTTTGCCAGTGCGCAAGATGCGTTAAACCTTAATCATGAGTCTGACTTCTTTATTCTCGAAGGCGACTACGCATTAGAGTCGGGAGCAAAGCAACACGTTAGTTGTTCGCTAAAACGCGGTTCGCGCAAGCGACTCAAGGTAGATGGCAAGGATGTGAAGCGCATTTCGGAGCATGTGGGTCGCATCCCCCTTGTGCTTATAGCTCCTGCCGACTCAGCGTTAATTCTTGGTGGAAGCGAAGAGCGCCGTCGGTTCATGGACACCGTTATCATGCAGTATAGTGCTTCTTATCTTGAAGCACTCATTCGTTACGAGCGAGCCTTAAAGCAGCGCAACGCTTTACTTAAACAAGAAGAAGCACCCGACGATGGCGTGATGGCTGTGCTCGAGGAGATGATGTCGATGAGTGGACAAGTTATTTACGAAGAGCGTAAGCAGTTTGTAGCGGAGTTCCTGCCTCTATTTCTTGAGCTCTATCACAAACTTTCAGGGCAGCCCGACGAGCAAGTGAGCATGACCTATACCAGTCATGGTGACCGTGGTGAACTTCTGCCTCAGTTGCGCGATTGGCGAGCCAAAGAACGTATTGTTGGCTATTCGCTTCATGGCATGCACAAGGACGATTTAGAGCTAACACTCAATGGCTTTGGCGTGAAGCGCGAAGCTTCGCAAGGTCAGCAAAAAACCTATTTCATTGCCATGAAGTTGGCGCAATTCATGTTTCTAAAGGGCAAAGGCGAGCATCGTGTGCCGCTTTTGTTACTCGATGATATATTCGACAAACTCGATGCCAATCGTGTAAAGCGCATTATCGATTATGTAAGTAGTCAAGAGTTTGGTCAGATATTCATTACCGACACGCGCCGCGAACATCTCGATCGTGTGCTCGAAGCTACCCATCGCGACTACAAACTCTTTGAAGTGGTGGATGGTGTGGTAAGTGAACTATAAAAAACTTACAGACGCAAGGTTTCATGGTATGAATCTTGCGTTTTTTTTAGTACGCTCGGCATGAGCATTATCTAACGGGTGCAAGTCCCTAGTAAG
>UQPD01000194.1 GCA_900542795.1 uncultured Prevotella sp.
TCTACACGCGTAAGATCGTCGGCAGCGTCAGATGTGTATAAGAGACAGGCTTAACTTGTTATGCTACGCCAATACATCTTCCCCCTAAGCCTCATTTTGTTGTAGGGGCTTGTTTTAGCATTTTCGCGCATCAAACACCTCTATCTACAAATGCAAAACAAACAAAGACTAAGACTCAAAAGTTGCATGAGCTAAAAAGGATTTTCAAAACGTGATTATAGGTTTGGCAAACTGCTTCTTATTTTGTAACTTTGCGCAATAAAAAAACATTTCAAAAACGACTGTATGGGACAGACCTTTAAACGCGTTTGCATCAGTATTTTTCATAGAAAATATTTGTGGACAATCGTAATTTTTGTGGCTATCGTAGGCTTTCTCGACCCCAATAGCTTTTGGCACAGATATGAAATGCACCAACGCAATGAAACGCTGAGAGCTGAAATTAAAACTTATGAGAACCGATATAACGCGGATACTCATGAACTCAACGAATTGGAACATAACCCCGAGGCTATGGAACGCGTGGCTCGCGTAGACCTCTTTATGAAAACCGCTAACGAGGATGTGTATGTTATAGAAAACGATTCGGCTGAGTAAAGGATGATTCTGAAATTTCTAATTTTAAAGAAACACTCTAAAACTCTTTCCTCCACTTTATCAACACAAACATACTTTTGGCTAACATGAAACAATACATATTATATATAGGTGGCACACTGCTTGTGGTGGGTGCCTTGCTGCCATTGTTTGCGCCACAAATAGCTCCGTGGATTTATGCCATAGGAGCGCTACTCTTTTCACCTATCCAAATTATGGATAGGTATGAAGGACGTAACCTTATTATACGGCATCTAAGAAGGCAACAAATTATAGGAGCACTACTTTTGGTGGTTAGTGCAGCCATGATGTTTATGGCTGTCTACCAGATTCCACCTTGCAGAGGTGGTGAATGGAAAATCACACTCTTCATTGCTATGGTGTTCGAGGTGTATACGGTGTTTAGAATAGATAAGGAGATGAACAAGGAAGCTAACAAAAAGTGATGCGCAAAGTTTTTAACGCTTAAATGCTATGTCAGCTTTTCATATTAAACAGATAAGATAAAAAAACGTCAAAAACGTGTGGTTTTATCAAAAAAAAAGGGTGAAACATTTGCATGGATAGAAAAAGTCCGTACCTTTGCATCGTTTTACAAAGGCAATTGATTGTTTTACTTAAAAATTTTACAAACACAATGAAAAAGTTAGTTTTCATGTTCGTAGCATTCGCTGCTATCTCTTTCGCTTCATGCGGTAACAAAACTTCTGACGCTGCTGCTACTGATTCAGCTTCTGTAGATTCAACTGTTGTTGATTCAGTTGACTCAACTTCTGCTGATTCAACTGCTGCTACTGCTGACTCTGCAGCTGTAGACTCAACTGCTAATGCATGAGAGCCTGCTGCCTAACTGAAGTTTTATTCAGCTAAGCGAACTCGCTACAACAACGAGAGAAACTGAAACCTGTGGGACCGCGTTCCGCAGGTTTTTTTTGTGTATTTGCCCTACCTCGCGTTAGTTTGCAAAGCTTCTTTAGGGGAGCAATATTTGAATGCCCCACTTAGAACTACAAAAAATGCCCCGAGTTAGAAGTAATTTTTTGCAATAGCCTTAAACTTCATACGATTAGGAACTGTTTCAAGGGTTTCCTCGTCTACGTGACAGAGGTCGCGAATGGCGTAGATGTTGAGCGACTCATCAGTGTGCATCCTACCTACATTACGAAACAAATGGTTGCGAGCATCTATTATCTCTATTGCCTCGTTATTATAATCGGCAGGCTCCATACTGGCTCGTAACTCTGACTTGACAAACGACTCAAGTGCATCTATAAAATCTTCAATTTCCATCATAAGAATCTAATATCTATCATGTGAACAACTAAGCTATTCAAAAAAGAACACATTACCAATCTACCGTACGTCCTAACACATGCTGTTTGATGCTGAAATATACGTGCAGTTGCAAACGGAATAAAGCGAAATTTGCTATGGGCCAGAAGCCAAATTTACGTTTGACACAAGGAGCGACCAACGCAAAGTTAAAAGTACGTTTCATTTGACGCATACGACGGTACACTTCTTGCCGTTGCGTAATTGTGAAGTGCTTACGAAACTTATAAAGATAACCATAACAGCCTATAAGATTCTCCCAACGATGGGTTTCGTAAATACGCAACAACTCTTGAGGATGATGCACATTGCCCAACGATACTTCGTGTTGCAACTGCTGCATCATGCTCCAATTTGCCTCCATGTAATCAAAGCGCTTCATACTGCACTGATGCGTACACGATGCAGCGTGCAATCGATAATAGTAGACGGCATCGGTCAACACTACACAACGAGCGTGCAAGTAATGCAGACGCGTGGTATTGTCATCGCTATACGATTTGCAAGTAGTGTCATAGGGATAACGTTGGTGCAAACTGGTGCGCACAAGGTTAATGCCAGGAATGCCACTTGTAAGACTCAGACGACAGGCTTCTTCACCCGAGAGTGTGCGTTGTTGTGTGGCGTTTGGATAGTTGGTTGCTGTAGCTGTGGCTTGATCGTAGAGCATAACACGCATCACAGCTACATCGTTTTCAGCATTTGCTTGCAACGCCTGGTAAGCACGTTCCAAAGCATCAGGAGCGTACCAATCATCAGCATCAAGCATGGTGGTGTACTCCCCCTCAGCCACAGACAGTCCTAAGTTTCGCGCCACAGCTTGTCCGCTGTTATGAGCCGTTTTCAAACTAACAATGCGGGAGTCGTGGGCAGCATAACGAGCAATGATTTGAGGTGAAGCATCAGTAGAGCAATCATCAATGCACACTATTTGTATGTCGCGCAAAGTTTGCTCACAAAGCGAATCAAGGCATTGCGCTAAATAGTGCTCGGCATTATAGATAGCTACTAATATGGTGATTTTTATCATAATCTCGTTTTTTAATATCCCTTTATCTTGAATTCTTTGAATTTCTTTTTGAGGGATTCATTCATCTTGATTTCT
>UQPD01000195.1 GCA_900542795.1 uncultured Prevotella sp.
AGCTCCCTCTCACTCTCATACCTGGCTACCTTATATCACCCCTAACGGGGTGAGGATGGCGCGTAAGACTTCTTGATATTTCTATTAAAAATCGTACTTGATTGTATTCGGTTTGCAGATAGTGTATTTGAACGAAAAAAGTAATATAGTAATACTTGGCAAAGTATCATGTATTAAATGAGCAAGTATTACGTATTAAAAGGCAAAGTAATATAGTAATACTCTGCAAAGGAATATTTGAGTAAGTAATGTTCAAAAAATAACTTGTTCAGAATGTGTGTAGTGAAAACTTGTTATCGCTAAAAAATACGCCAAGTTGCACAGGTTATTTTTGCACATTGCTTTATAAAAGAAATTCCCCACATTGCTTCTTTAGAGTTGCAGTGTGGGGAATTAGTTTAAAAAGATGCTTTTTTAATTTACCCTATTACTTATTGTTTCCATAATAGCCTTGTGTATATCCGTAGCCATATCCATAGCCATAACCATACTTGTAGTTACCATAGCGGCTGCGGATGTAAGTTGTGCCATTTAGGATGATAGCCATGTGTTTGTAGTTCTCCTTCGTGTAGAGTTCTTCAACATCGTTCAAAGCACGGCGATCCATCAAACCTGCACGTACAACGAACAAGGTTATATCAGCATATTCCTTAACAATGTTAGAGTCTGTCACAATATCGATGGGCGGACAGTCAAGGATAATGTAGTCGTAGCGTTCGCGCAAGGCTTTAAATAGTGCCTCCATTTTTCCGCGTTCAAGTAGCAATTCTGCAGGGTTGGGAGGCAGAATGCCAACAGGAATCAAGTCGCCCGTACCATTGTTAATGGCATTGGGAATAATGATATCGTTCAGATTATCAGTCATTCCTGTGAGGTAAGATGTAATGCCTGTCTGAGTATTGCCCATCATTGTGCTGAGTGAAGCATGACGTAAGTCGAAGTCGATGGCAACAACACGAGCATTTTTAATAGAGAGAACCTTTGCCAAGTTTGCGGTGATGAAACTCTTACCAGAACCAGGATTAAAGCTGGTAATCATGATAACCTTCTGATCCTTACCCTTGCTACGCACAAAATAGTCGAGCTTGGTGCGGAGCATACGGAACGATTCGTTGATAAGGTCGTTGCAGTTCTCCTTAATATAGATGGCACGCTTTGCATTTTTGCTTCGTGGCCTGTACCAATGTTCCTTTTCAGTGAGATTGGGAATTTCGCCAATGAGCGGAGTTTGCATCTTGTCAAGATCAACTCTTCCGCGTACCTTGTGGTTCATGGTCTCACGCAAGTAGAGCAAACCAATGGGGAGGCAGAAACCTAATGCTAAAGCTACAAGCATGATGATGCTGCGGCGGGGAGCAGAAGGTGAGGGGTTACCCATAGGTGGCTGAATAAGACGCGTGTTCCAAGCAGTGTAGGTTTTAGAAAGTTCATTTTCTTCGCGCTTTTGCAGCAAGTAAATGTAGAGTGCTTCCTTAACCTTTTGTTGTCTACCTACAGAGAGGAGTTTTTTAACCTGTTGTGGAGCAGCAGCCAACTTTTGGTTGGTTTGAGAGTTTGTAGCTTCCCAATTATTGATTTGCGACTGCAACTGCGCTGTGAGGTTATCGAGCGAGTGCATGATGGTTTGCTTTTGCAGTGCAATTTCAGAGGTAAGCTTTTGTACCAAAGGAGTGCTTTCGCTACTATTGGTTAACAAGTCGTTACGTGAAGTAACAGTCTTGTTATACTCAGCAATCATCTTTTCGATACCCGTACTACCAATACCTGTGTTAGTGGGAAGGTATTGTCCTTGTTTGGTCCTGTCTGCCAAATATTCGCGAATGTAGCGTGCAACACTCAGTTGGTTTTTAAGTGTAAGAATTTGGTCGAAGTTCTTCGAGCTCTGTGTCATGTACATGCTTGAAGCTGCGTCAACATCGGGTAACATAGCTTCACTCTTGTAGTCAGAAATCTTTTGGTCAACATCGCCCAACTCTTTGGTGAGTGCATCCAAACGTTCGTTGATGAACTGTGAAGTGTTTTCTGCTACTCGGTTGCGATCCTTCACCCATTGTTCGTTATACACGTCAATGAGTTTGTACATCAAATCGTCTGCACGCTGTTTGCTTTCGTCGGTAACGGTGAGTGCAAGGATAGTAGACTCTTTGTCGCTCAGTGCTACAGATAATTTGCTGGAATATAAGCGTGTGGCTGAACTAACGGGATATTTGGTAACTGTAATTTCTTTATCTTTTAAAGCCTCGTAGCCTTCAGCCCAATATTGTGTGGCTTGAAGAACAACAACACCAATAGGTGTGCGAGCCAAAGATCCCATTTTAGCAGTGACATGTTTGTCGATAGAGCCATTAACAGTTTCAAAATCATAGAGCTCGGCTGTTTTGTCAGCTTTTAAACGCATTTTGAACTGGCAAGCCATTTCATCATTTGCTTGGGGAATAAGCAAGGTGATGGGGGATTGGTCATAGAGTGGGACAGCGTGTAATCCCTGTTTGTAATTCATTTGTACATCCAAGTGCAAACGTTTTACAACTTCTTGCATTACAATGGGGGCACTAATGGTTTGAATCTCATTGTTGATATTCGATCTTGAACCAATAATACCAAAACTTTGGATGTCCTGTGAAATAGAATTTATAGCAGAGCTACCATTTTTACCATCATCACTCTTAATAAGTAGTGAAGCACCACGTGTGTACGTGGGTGTAGTGCGCATAATGTGTAAAGTGGCTGCGCCTAATGCTACAATAACGCATAAAACGATTAGTTTCCAATGCGATAGAATGATGTGGAAGAAGTCTTCGAAGTTAAAAACTTCGTCCACCTCAACGTTCTGTGTCGTGGGGATTTGCGGTTCGTTTGTCATTATGTATTATAAGTTATGTTACAATTGTGAATACTTGTGGTAACTATTCAGCGGTAATAAAAATGGTCTGATTTAGCCTTATTCCTCTGTAAA
>UQPD01000196.1 GCA_900542795.1 uncultured Prevotella sp.
AAGTATTACCATATTAAATGGCAAGGTAATATAGTAATACTTTTGCAAGGGATTTAATCCTGACGGTAGGGTGTTCAAAATCAACAATTATTTCTGCATGATATTTGACAGATTTATCAAGATTTTCCATGCGCTATCCTCACTCCGTTAGGCATGTCTGTGTTATGATATAATAATGGCTTAAAAGGCATTGAAGCTTTATTAACGTTGATTTTAGGGAAATTAAGAGTGACCGAGTGACCGCTAATTCGTTGATTATCAGTGATAATAGTGGTCACTGGTCACTTGTCACTTTTTCTATGTTGTAAAATATGGGGTGGAAATGCTTTTTGGGGGCATTGCGATGGGGTGCTTTAAATCTGTCTTTTTTCGGGTGTATATCCTTAAATGAATTTTTGCTGGAGAGAGGGGAGCGGCTTGTATGCGTTTAGCATAAGAGCTCCTATTCCTATAGATACAAAAAAACCACCCTACATTGTAGGATGGTTCTTTGTTCTAATAAAATACTATTACTTGGTTTGTGTAATAATCAGTGTTGTGATGGTTGTAGCCAACGAAGCCAATGAAATCCACACAGAAGGTGTGTTGAAGGTGTTACCCACAGCCTTTGATTCGCGTTTACGCTTATCGTTAGGAGCTACGTAAACAATGTCGTTCTGTTGTAAGTTGTACACCGGCGATTTAAAGAAATCCTTTGAAGTGAGGTCGATGTAGTATGTATGGCTTTCGCTGCCCTCTTGACGAATTACCTTAATTTGCTTGCGCTGACCTGTAATGGTGAGGTCGCCAGCATGACCAATAGCCTCAAGAATGGTAATGTTGTCGCGTGTAATTTCTTGTTGACCCGGGCGAGCAACTTCGCCAAGTACTGTAACGTAGCGGTTGTAAGCAGCTACAGTTACCACAGCATCGTTCAACACACCATCGCGATATTTAGCTTGTATGCGAGCAGCAGCCTCAGAACGAGTAAGACCACCCACCTCAATGCGTCCAATACCAGGAAGATCTACGTTGCCGTTTTCGTCTACAGTATAGCGCATGTTGTCGGCATTGGTAGTGCTCGACGTGTTGGTACCTGTTGATAAATTATAGCGAACTGCTAATTCGGGTGTTGCTGCACTTGTTACGGTTACACCAATTTTGTCGCCAGCCACAAGTTTTAATGTCTTTATTTGCTGGGTCTGAATAATGGTGTCGGCTGCAACATCTTGCATGTATTCAACGTCAGTCGGGGTTTTGCAAGAGGCTATGGCTAAGAGGGCCATAAAAAGTAATACTAAATTCTTTTTCATTATATCCTGTTCTGATTAGAATGTGCTATTTGTATTTGTTTTGAGATGTTTTGTGCAAAGGTAAAAAATTTTTTTTAATTTAAGTAGCTATTCAAAATTATTTATATATCGTCTTTCTATTTTTCTATTTGGCGGTACTCTTTTGAGAGCTTTTAGTGTATGAAATAATTAGGAAACAGCTACTTAGACCGCACAAGTTTAAAGAAAGTGCCACTCAAAGCGTTCGATATCCTCCTCAATCAGTGGACTACCCATTTGCACTTCAATGAACGTGAGTTCGGTTATGCCCTTAATGGCGTGAAAATGTCCTACGGGGATGTGTAACACGTCGCCGCTTTTTACGCGACGTTGTTCGCCATCGAGCACAAAAATGCCTTCACCATGTGTAATGGTCCACACCTCGGTGCGGTGGTGGTGTACTTGATAGGAGATGTTTTTGCCCGCATTCAGTGTAATTGATTTGGTAAGTGCTTGCGTGCCGTTGTCGTAGGTAACATTGTCGAGCACACGATAGGTGCCCCAACGGCGCTCTTCATACATGGGGCGTGTAATGAGTTTGCTTGCCACGTCCTTTACCACTTCGGTCTGTTCTTTGCCACACACCATGATGCCGTTAGGACTGGCGGCAACAACCACGTCTTTTAGTCCATCGCAAAACACGGGGATGCCTAATTCGTTTACCGCGTGTGTGTTGGTGTTGTTATTTCCCATCAGCACATTGCCTATGTGTGTGCTGGGGAGTTTGTCGCACAGTGCATTCCAAGTGCCAAGGTCTTTCCACTGTCCTGTAAAGGGTACAACAGCAGCCGAGGCTGCTTGTTCTGCCACTTCGAGGTCGAAACTCGTTTTGGGCAATGTCGCATAGTTCTTCACTAACGACTCAAACGTGCCTTCAGCATTGTAACGCTTGTTAACCAACTGGGTGATGTAGCCTAAGCGGAAGGCAAAGACGCCTCCGTTCCACAAGGCACCTTGTGCAATGAGAGCCTCGGCTTGGGCGGTGTTGGGCTTTTCAATGAAATGGCTCACTTTTACAGCCTCGTCTGTTTGGGCGAGGTTTGTAACGGGGGCTTGTGGCACAATGTAGCCAAACTTGTTGCTTGCGCTGCGTGGGCGTACACCCATTAGCACAAGGTCTGCCATACCCTCTTCAACGGCTTGCACCATGCTGCTAATTACGTGGAAGTAACCTGGTTCTGTGTAAACGTCGCAAGGCATCACCACAACCGTTTTGTTGGCTTGGCAATGTTTGTTTTGTTCAAGATAGGTAGCTCCCAAGGCTGTTGCGGGGAATGTGCCGCGACGTTCGGGTTCGATTACGATGTTAACGTTCTCGCCCAACTGGTTGATGATGCTGTCGCGCTGCTGCATGTTGGTAACTACCGTAATATTTTCGGTGAGTTGTACCTCGCGAGCTTGACGAACGATGCGTTGAATCATCGACTCCATGCCACCTTTGGGTGAGGCAAATAGGGGCAAGAATTGTTTGCTGCGGGCATCATTGCCTAAAGGCCACAAGGCTTTGCCCGAGCCTCCTGAAAGAAGTATGAGTTGCATAGAATGGGATTTCTCTGTAAAAATATTTTTCTGCTGTCTCTTATACACATCTGACGCTGCCGACGATCTTACGCGTGTAGATCT
>UQPD01000197.1 GCA_900542795.1 uncultured Prevotella sp.
GTAAATATGTTCCTCTTACGTAGAAAAGCCTTACATTTGTTGCCTAAAAAAACATTATTTACAATGAAAGGTCTCATTTATTGCTTTTGTGCAGTGTTGATTTTGGCTTCGTGCCGTGGAGGAAAGAAAACAGAAGTAACCATTGAGGACAATGATAGTTTGGCTGTTGCCCCCGACAGTTCCGTAATGGATAGTTTGCCAGCACCATCAAAGTCCGCTGATGGGCTTTTTGACGATTTTATATATTCGTTTATGCGCAATCCGCGTTTTCAGTCAGAGCGCATCCTGTTTCCTTTGGCGAATATTGTGGATGGTGTAAACCATCCTATAGCCAAGAAGTTGTGGAAGTTTGATCATCTTTATCGCAATCAGGACGTTTATACAATTATCTTTGACAATGCACGTTCCATTAAAGCTGAAAAAGACACTTCGCTGCGCAAAACCACGGTGGAATGGGTTTATCTGAATGACCATCGTGTAAAGCAATACAAGTTCGAGAAAAAAAGGGGACAGTGGATGTTGGTTGAAATCAATCAGCACGATATGAGTCAGAATGTCAATAGTGATTTCTATGAATTTTATCGTCAATTCTCATCCAATAAGTCTTTTCAAAAAAAGCACATCTCTAATCCTTTTCAGTTTAAGACCTACGATTTCGACAATTTCAGAAATATTGAGGGTTTGCTTGATGTGGAGCAATGGCCCGACTATCGACCAAAGTTACCATCGGGAACCATCACGAACATTAACTATGGGCAAAGCTATGGTAATGCGCGTAGACGTGTGCTGATGATTTGTAGCCAATCGGGAGGTATGGGGTGCTCGCTAACCTTTGTTCGTAAGAATAAGACGTGGGTGCTCGAACGACTTGAAAACTGATTTTACTCCTTATTATATATATAATATAGCAATATAGCATTATGCATTCTCTTCTTCAACACAATACGTTTGGCATTGACGCTCAGTGTCGCGAATTTAAAGAATATAGCAGTGTAGATGAACTCCGTAATTGGTTGCCTATGTTGCAAACCAACAAGTGGTTGCAAATAGGTGCAGGTAGTAATCTGCTTTTTGTGAAAGACTATGATGGCATTGTTCTTCACTCAAAAATCATGGATTGTGAAATTGTGAAGCAAGATGACCAACATGTTTGGCTGCGTGTGGGCTCGGGCTATGTTTGGGATGATTTTGTTGGTTACTGTGTGCTTCATAATTATTTTGGACTCGAAAATCTTTCGTACATTCCAGGCGAGGTGGGTGCCAGTGCGGTGCAGAATATTGGTGCCTATGGTGTTGAGGCTTGTCAGTTTATTGATGAAGTTGAGGTGCTTGATGTGGCTACAGGAAAATTGCAAGTGCTTACGAATGCGCAGTGTGAGTATGCTTATCGTAGCAGCATCTTTAAGCATGCGCTTCGTGGTAAGTGCATTGTGACACATGTGGTTTATCGTTTGTCTTTAACTTTTAGTCCTGATTTGGATTATGCTGCTGTAAAGCGCGAATTGGCTACACGAGGTATTGCTGCTAAGGATTTAACGGCTCAAATGTTGCGCAATATAATTACAGAGGTTCGTCAGAGCAAATTGCCCGACCCGAAGGATATGGGTAGCGCTGGCTCATTTTTTATGAATCCTGTGGTAGACGAAGCAACTTTCAACAACCTGCTTAAGGAATATCCCGAAATGCCACATTACATCATGCCCAATGGTGTGAAAATTCCTGCTGGCTGGATGATTGAACAGTGTGGTTGGAAAGGTAGAAGTCTTGGACGTGCTGGGGTATATAGCAAGCAAGCTCTTGTGTTGGTTAATTTGGGCGGTGCCACAGGGCAAGAAATTGTTGACCTGAGCAATGCGGTTAGAAGGGATGTTCAAACAAAGTTTGGTATTGACATTCATCCTGAGGCAAATTTTATAGAATAATTTTGAACACTTACTAACTAAAATTTAGCAGGAAAGGAATTACAATACAATGCCTAAACTGACTTTTTTAGGAACAGGAACGAGCACTGGGGTTCCGCAAATAGGTTGTAAGTGCAAGGTGTGTACTTCATCTAATCCTAAGGACAAACGATTGCGTACTTCTGCGATTGTATCGTTTGAAAATGGCAAGCGTATATTGATAGATTGTGGGCCTGACTTCAGAAGTCAGATGCTTTCTATTCCCTTTGCACCTATCGATTTGTTATTGTTGACGCACGAGCACTATGATCATGTAGGGGGTATAGATGATTTACGTCCGTTCTCTTTTAAGCGTTCCATCGAAATTTATGCAGACCCTATTTGTGCTAAAGACTTAAAGCAGCGCTTGTCCTATTGCTTTGCGGAGCATAAGTATCCTGGTGTTCCGCAGTTGCATCTGCATGTTTTAGCCAAAACAGAAAGTTTGCATTTTGAAGGCATTGACATTCAGCCTATCGAAGTGATGCACGATAAACTGCCTATCTTTGGATATCGCATAGGCAAGTTAGTTTATATCACTGATATGAGTAGCATATCAGAGGAGGAATTGCTTAAACTTGCGAATGCTGAAGTGTTGGTTATCAATGCGCTAAGAAAAGAATATCATCATTCGCATCAAACCTTAGCTGAGGCTCTCTCCGTAATAGCTAAAGTTAATCCTAAGGTTGCCTACTTGGTTCACATGGGACATAGCATGGGGCTTCACGATGAGGTTGAAGCAGAACTTCCCCCACATGTGCACTTGGCTTATGATGGTTTGCAGATAGATTTTTGATGTATCACTCATTAATAATGAATAATTAATAATGAATAATGTATAATAGAACATGCCTTACACATTATTCATTATTCATTATTCATTATTCATTATTCATTATTCATTATTCATTATTCATTACCTTGATAGCCCCTAAAAAATAGTTTGCTTCTGATAGCGATGATGCCTGTCTCTT
>UQPD01000198.1 GCA_900542795.1 uncultured Prevotella sp.
GGCAAAGTTAATCAATTAACTTGGTCGAGTTAATCAATAGACTTTTTGGGGACATACTTTGCAAAGGGATATTTTTATGTAAATTTGCATCCGCATTTCATGATGCTAAACAAGAATTCAACCTTGCAGACGAATTATACATAACAATTTTAGTAAAACAATAAAAGATGAATATCAAGTCAATAGGTAATAAAATTAAAGGTAACCCTACAATGATAGAGGGTACGGTATATTCGATGCTCATCATCTGCAGCATTTCCCATTTTCTGAATGATATGATTCAGTCAATTATTCCTTCTATCTATCCGATAGTAAAGGATAAATTCAATTTTTCGTTTGCACAAATAGGTATCATTACATTGGTTTTCCAGATGACGTCTTCTATTCTGCAACCTTTTACAGGACTTTATGCTGACAAGCATCCGCGTCCTTACGCTCTTTCCATCGGTATGTGCTTTACATTGGTAGGTCTGCTTCTGTTAGCCTTTGCCGAGAGTTATTCTCTATTTCTTTTGGCTGTAAGCATCGTGGGGTTGGGTTCGTCTGTATTTCATCCTACAGCCTCGAGAGTGACACAAATGGCATCGGGAGGCAAAAAAAGTTTGGCACAATCCATCTTTCAAGTAGGTGGTAATGGCGGTGCTGCAGTAGGACCTTTATTAGCTGCTATCATCATTTTACCTTTTGGGCAGTACGCCATCTCTTGGTTTGCTTTGGCTGCTTTGATAGCAGCCATCATTATGATAAGATTGGGTGTTTGGTACAAGGCAAGATTGGCGTATGTAGTGAGCCATCCACAGAGAAAAACGCTTCTCAATACTCAGATTTCTCCAAGAGTAAAGTATTGGTCATTGTTTATTCTTATTATGCTTGTGTTCTCGAAATACTTTTACACGGCTTGCATAACAAGCTATTTTACCTTCTTCCTTATAGATAAGTTTGGTGTGTCGGTACAAACCTCACAATTGTGTCTCTTTGTATTCCTTTTCGCTTTTGCTATAGGAACGGTAGCAGGAGGTGTGTTGGGTGATAAGTTTGGCAGAAAGTATGTTATTTGGTTTTCCATCTTAGGAGCAGCACCTTTTGCCCTTGCCATGCCTTTTGTTAATTTTACGTGGACCATTATCTTCACCTTTTTATCGGGTTTGATTATAGCCTCGGCTTTCTCTTCGATTGTAGTGTATGCCACCGATTTAATGCCCGACAAGGTAGGATTGATAGCAGGAATATTTTTTGGACTTATGTTTGGCTTGGGAGGCTTAGGTTCTGCCTTCTTTGGTTGGTTAGCCGACAAAACGAGTATTGAGTATATATTCCAAGTAAGTGCCTTCTTGCCATTGCTTGGCATCATTGCTGGTTTTTTGCCGAATATGCAGAAATGAATTGATATAAGGGTAGTCCTAAAATTCTGATTTTAAAATTCTGATAGTTGCTTTGCTCCCTCTCACATGTGTCTTTCTTCTTTGAGAACATGGGCTGCGACTCAGCAATTCAAACATGTTTATTTTTTTGAGGACATAAAATTGATAAAAGCTTGCTATCATTAAGGAGTACTCGTTAAAAGTTGACCTATACGCCTAAAAGTTGCACAAGTTATTTTTTGCATATTACTTATGGATGATGTTTCACGCGCTAACTTTACTCCTAAGGGATAAGGTTGGCGCGTGAAACATTGGACACAAAAAAGAGAGACAAACACCATTCACAGGTAGGTGTTTGTCTCTCCATTTAATGTAATCTTGTAAAGATTTTATTTCTTAATATTGGGACTTTGCAGACCATAGCCCTTTTGCTTATCCTCGAGGATGAGGAGGCAAGAGATGATGATGGAGATGATGCCGAAGCATGCAAAGATGGTCATGGATGGTGTGTAGTTGATGATACCATCGGCTTGCGTGTTGCTTTGGTTAACCTTACCAATCCATACGGGAACAAGGGCAAGACCAATGTTCTGGATGTAGAAGATGAGAGCGTAAGCCGTGCCAAGCAACTTTATAGGGATGATTTTGGGTACTGAGGGCCACATGGCTGAAGGAACGAGACCAAAAGCAATGCCTAAAACTACCATTACGATGATGGCAACAATCCAAGAGTTGAGCGGGAGGGCAAATATGATGTGAACCAAAGTGAGCAAGGCGCTACCGATGAGCATCAAAGTGGCACCCTTACCATATTTGTCGTAAATGCCACCAAAGAAGGGAGTGAGGAAGATGGTGCCGAAAGGCAACATAGCTGGGATAAGACCTGCTGTGGCCTCAGGAACTCCGTATTTCATAACCATCAGTTTGGTTGCAAACTTCAAGAAGGGGAATACACCTGCATAGAACATGAGGCAGAGCACAGCTATGTACCAGAAGCCACGGTTGCAGAAAAGTGTACCAAGATCTGAGAACTTGAAACCTTCTTCGGGTTCGCTTTGAATAGAAGCTGCTGAGTTGTCTTCTTTCTTATCCATTACGCAATAAACCATGAAGGCAATCATACCTGCGCAAAGCAAAGCTGCCCCCAAACCAACTGAGCCTGAAACTCCACCTAAGGCCTTAGCAATAGGAAGTGAACATGCTAATGCAAGCATCGTACCTACACGGGCAAGTGCAACTTGGATGCCCATAGCGAGTGCCAATTCATGACCAGTAAACCATTTTACAAGAACTTTTGTTACGGTTACACCTGCAGTTTCGCAGCCGACACCATAAATGGCGAAACCAACTGCTGCCCACACTACTTGGCTATGGTATGTACCAAAGCAAGGAATGGTGATGCTACCTTCGAAGGTATGAGAAACGGCATACCACTTAACTAATGCACCGCAAAACATTAAGATGGTAGACATGAGTCCCTGTCTCTTATACACATCTCCGAGCCCACGAGACGCGTAGTAATCTCGTA
>UQPD01000199.1 GCA_900542795.1 uncultured Prevotella sp.
TACGCGTCTCGTGGGCTCGGAGATGTGTATAAGAGACAGGTTTGTAATACTTAATACTTAAAACTTAAACTTGTATCCTATACTTAGAGCATGGTTATTGCCATCGGAGTCATCGTCGGCACCATGATTATAAACATAGGCAAAGTCCAATTTATGCTGCTTCGTAATTTTCCACTCCACACCAGCCGTAAGGCGTTGTTTGTCGAGGTGGAGACTGTTGGCAAAGTCGTTGCTAAACTCATACGAAGCGTAAGGAGTCCAATGGCAATGACGAATGTTGTATGCCACTTGGAAACGCGAACGCAAGTAATGCTTATGTTTGCTGCGTTTGCCATCCACTTCGGGAGTCATTCGGCTATATGAGTCACCATCGTATGTAAAGATGTCGCCCGTGTAACCCCCTAATTGGTCGGCAGCAATTAAACCACGATATTTATTCTTTATGGTTTGTGTAGGCACAAAGTGCGTGTATTGGTAACGTTCGCGAACAGAAAATTCAAAGCGCGACTTATTTGCCAAATTTACATCCCACGAACCGGTAATGTCAAACGTAGCACGGTGTTTGTTGCGCCAATAAGCCTCTTCAACGTTAACGCCTTTCTTTGCGCCAGTTACCTCATCGAGTTTAGGGGTAGCCTCGTCTAAGTTATAGTCGCGAATAAATGAGTATCCACCGCCAATGCCAAGCCAAGGAGTTAGCTTATAGCTCAAACCTGCATCAAAGTCATAGCGAGTTAAGTCGTTGAGCTTATTTTCAGCTCGCAAACCTAATCCTGCATCCACCGAAAGTTGTTTGGTGATGTTTTTTTGCACAGTAGCTCCCAACCATACGCCATAGTCATCGGCATGTGCTGCGGTAAATACCGCTGTTGCAGCTAATGCAAAGGTAGCCAGTCTTTTTTTCATAAACTAAAAAGGATTGGTTAATTATTCGTTAAATCTGGGTAAGCGTGTCATGCGGTCAACGCTTTTGATGCGTGCTTCGGGGTCATCGTAGAACACACGGAGCATGGTCATATCAGTAAGGAAGTCCACTGCGCCAACTTCAACACGCAGAATTTTCAGACCGAGGCGTTCTTCAAGGTCCGCCTTAAGTTCATCGTACTTTTCGGGTTTTATTAGGTCGATGTTATCGTATTTCACATACTTGCAGCCCACATTGTTTGATGCAAGTAAGTTCTCGCACAACCACACGCAAATCAAGAAGATGCCGTTAATGGTGAGTTGTTCGAGTATAGAAAGCGTTTCACCACACTTGCCGTTGAGTACACTCAGAGCTACCAAAAAGAAGAGGTAAGTCATCTCGCGAATAGGCACACTTTCTGTGCGGTAGCGAATGATGCCGAAGATGGCAAAAAGTCCTAATGCAGCACCAATGCCCACATCATGACTGCCACGCAGTAACAAGGCAATAAGCATAAAGATGCTTACGCTGAGCAGAATAAAAGTGAAGTAGTAGTCGCGACGACGACCTTTGGGATAGTAGAAGAAGTGAACTACGAGCCATGTAACGAGTGTGTTTATTACAAGGCTACTGATAAGGGGAAGAAGATGAAATGAGGTGAAATCGAACATCGTTTTTTTTGTAAGATTAAGGGGTTATTATCTTTTTAGGGGTAAGGTTTTTATTTTTCTAAGGGTCGCTTTTCGGCAACCTTGTTGATTTTAACCAAACGTTTTTTAAAGCGATTGATGCGCAAGCCAGGGTCAGTAACCGAGGCACCTACACAATATTTGCTAAAGCCCGCAGGTTTGATGCGAAGTTGTCGCAACAGGGGGAGGATAGGAGAGGGACAACGACCATCGCGTTTCAGTTCAATTACCACAATGTTATCCATTGCAGCGCGTTGTTCTGTAAGGTAGTTGTAGAAGTGTATGCCAAAGTCAATGGTCAGACGTTCTGTTTTGTCGTAGTTGACTAAGGTGATGCGGTTAAAGCGATTTCCTACGGCAGGTGCCAAGTCATTGAGCAGCATACCCGTTTTTTGCATAACGAAGTCAGCCCCTGCATGTTCGTTGATAACAGCTTGTAGCGAAGGCACTTCGATGCGACTTTTAGCAGTTTTGCCGTGGTTATCCTTCTTTTTAATTTCGAGGAAGGTGGTGTTAGAGTTCAGATAGGTGCGCACTCTTACCTTTTGTCGGGGCTTGCGTCCTGTTTCGTGTTGTCGGAACATGGAGCGTTTTACCATATCGTCCCAATAAGTAGTGGCATAGGGACTTACGCGCTTACCTGCAATTTCTTGTGAGAAGTAGCTTCCTTGTGCCAGAACTAACAATTCTTTCAGTGTAGCTACGTTTGTCACGTACTTTTGGTCGGTACGGTTCATAAGTCGAATGCCCGACATCTCTTCGAGTGAGATGGCAGGTAGTGTACGAGCCAGAGTTTCTATTTCGTTTACAGTACTCTCCATACCGTAATGTTTTTTTATTGAATGGTTTTATGTTTGACGTAATAGGGGAACATCCTCGTTACCCCTTTGAAGTGACAAAGGTAGTTGATTATTATCTTCTTACAAAACAAAGTTGCAATAATTTTGTAACAATTATATGGAAAAGAGCGATGTAAATGGCATGTTTAGCGGTCAAATTGGGCAGTTTGACGGGGAAAAGGTGGGGTTAGTATAAAATTCTTGTTTTTCTTGTCGTCTTGAATGTTTGTGTTTTTTCCGTCTTGAATGTCTGTTTTTTTTAGTCATAAATGTCCATCAATGAGCCATAAATGTTTGTTTTTTTCGTCAAAAATGTCCATCAATGAGTCATAAATGTTCATGAATTATTTTTTTTGAATGTCCATAAATAAACCCCTTTCGGGGTT
>UQPD01000200.1 GCA_900542795.1 uncultured Prevotella sp.
ATCTACACGCGTAAGATCGTCGGCAGCGTCAGATGTGTATAAGAGACAGACGTAATACTTGCCCATTTAAAACGTATTTCTTTGCCAAGTATTACTATAATACTTTTTCATCACACAAATTCTGCAAAAAATATATCCCATCTCAAAAAGAAGATGGGATATACATATATATAATATAAGAGTAAACTTACTTCAACACGCCAAGTTCTTTACCTACCTTAATAAAGGCGGCAATACACTTGTCGAGGTGTTCGCGTTCGTGACCTGCAGAAATCTGCACACGAATACGAGCTTGATCCTTCGGAACAACAGGATAATAGAAACCAGTAACGTAGATACCCTCTTCTTGAAGTTTAGCAGCATAAACCTGCGAAAGCTTAGCATCGTAGAGCATTACGGCACAGATTGCACTCTGCGTAGGCTTAATATCGAAGCCAGCAGCCATCATCTTGTCGCGGAAGTAATTAACGTTCTCCACGAGTTTGTCGTGAATTTCGTTGCTTTCGTCAAGAATCTTAAAGGTTTCGAGCGCAGCACCTACGATAGCAGGAGCTACAGAGTTAGAGAAGAGGTAAGGACGTGAGCGCTGACGCAACATATCGATAATCTCCTTCTTACCAGTAGTGAAGCCACCCATTGCACCACCGAAAGCCTTGCCAAGTGTACCTGTGTAAATGTCAACACGACCATAAGTATTAAAGAATTCGCTTACGCCACGACCAGTAGGACCAACTACACCAGCAGAGTGACTTTCGTCAACCATTACCAAGGCATCATACTTCTCAGCCAAGTCACAAATTTTGTCGATAGGAGCAACATTGCCGTCCATTGAGAACACGCCATCCGTAACAATAATACGGAAGCGTTGTTCCTGAGCAGCCTGAAGTTGACGTTCAAGATCTTCCATATCAGCGTTAGCATAACGATAGCGTTTAGCCTTGCAAAGACGTACGCCATCAATAATAGAAGCGTGGTTCAATGCGTCAGAGATAATTGCATCGTCGGCAGTAAGCAAGGGTTCGAATACACCACCATTTGCATCGAAGCAAGCAGCATAAAGGATAGTATCTTCAGTTTTGAAAAACTTAGAGATAGCGTTTTCCAACTCTTTGTGTACATCTTGCGTACCACAGATAAAACGCACGCTCGACATACCATAACCACGACGGTCCATCATATCCTTAGCAGCCTGAATGAGGCGAGGATTATTAGAAAGGCCAAGGTAGTTATTTGCGCAGAAATTGAGCACTTCCTTTCCATTTACTTGGATGGCAGCCTGCTGGGGGCCTTCAATAAGGCGTTCGTTTTTGTAAAGACCAGCTTCTTTGATATCCTTCAACTCTTGCTGAAGATGTTCTTGAAATTTACCGTACATTGTTGTTTATATGATTTATTTAAGAGTTTTTTTTACGAAAAGCATTGGCATATACACACCACTTGCAGTTTCTTCGGCAAAGTAACAGATTTTTTTTGAGAAAAAGTCTTCTTGCTGCTATAAATATCAAAAAAAGATTGCACCTTTGCATCATGGTTGTGCTCTTTGCTTTGCAAGAGCGACACAAACGCATAACAATCTAAATTGTATAAGAACGAAATCTAACATTTATTCCTTTTCAAGTAAAAAATGAAGAATATTTTGGTGATTGGTGCTACAGGACAGATTGGTTCTGAGCTTACCATGAAATTGCGCGGCATTTATGGCAACGATCATGTTGTTTGCGGTTACATTCCCAGCGCAGCCCCCAAGGGCGATTTGGCCGAGAGCGGTCCTGCTGAGATTTGCGATGTTACAAACAGCGAGATGATTGCCGAAGTTGTGTTGAAGCACAAGGTTGATACCATCTACAACCTCGCTGCCTTGTTGAGCGTAGTGGCTGAAGGTCGTCCCCAGTTGGCATGGAAGATTGGTATTGATGGACTTTGGAATGTACTCGAAGTAGCTCGTGAACACGAATGTGCAGTATTCACTCCGAGTTCAATTGGTTCTTTTGGTCCCGAAACACCTCCCGACAATGTGCCACAAGATACTATTCAGCGTCCGCGTACCATCTATGGCGTATCGAAGGTTACTACCGAGCTGCTCTCCGACTACTACTACCGCAAGTATGGTGTTGACACTCGTGCCGTTCGTTTCCCTGGTTTGATTTCATATGTTACATTACCTGGCGGTGGTACCACCGACTATGCTTGCGACATTTACTACTCAGCCGTACGTGGCGAAAAGTTTGTTTGTCCCATTGCCAAGGGCACTTACATGGATATGATGTACATGCCCGATGCTCTTCGCGCTGCTATTGAATTGATGGAAGCCGACCCCACACGTCTTATTCACCGCAACGCATTCAACATTGCCTCAATGAGTTTCGACCCCGAAGGTGTGCTTGCTGCTATCCGCAAATATAAGCCTAACTTCGAAATGGAGTATCAGGTTGATCCTTTGAAGCAAGCTAATGCCGACTCATGGCCTAACAGCCTCGACGATATTTGCGCTCGTCAAGAATGGGATTGGAAGCCCGAGTACAACCTCGATTCAATGACCGTTGATATGCTCCAAAAACTTGAAGCCAAATTGAAGTAATTTTTTTGGAGGAAAAGGAATTCTCTCTTATTCCCCTAAAAACACAAGAAACGCCAACGAAACGCATTTCATTTGCTTTTCGTTGGCGTTTTTTAAGGTGATTCTAATAATTCTGATAAGTTGATTTGTGCCCTATCGTGTGTGTATGGGGTTTAGTGAACGAAGGAGCATAGCGGGCTATGTGACTGAGCGAACTGACCAAAAGAC
>UQPD01000201.1 GCA_900542795.1 uncultured Prevotella sp.
TGTTTTACTATACGAAAACACGCAAGAACTGATAGAGACCCCAAGCCAGAGATGGAGAGCTAAAATGCTGAAAATCAATACTTTTGGTTCATGTGACATTTAAAACCCTCCAGAAACTGACAAAATACATTCAACGATATGAACAATGTCCTTGTTAAACTGGCACAATCATCCCCAACGATGAACGCCAATTTAAAAGGTGCTGCCATTCAACAGCAACACCATACAACAGACATAAAGTAGCAGAGAATTTATGAAGCAGGATTGCACGAGTTCTCAGTCTACAGCCAACGAAACAAAATGTTTTCAACCCCTTGAAAACAAACACTTTCAAAAGGGCACCCTTCATTCTGAGCCAGACCACGTGACTGGTTCAGAGGTAAAACATTGTCTAAAAAACAAGGATATCACAACCTCTTGGTGCTACCTCTTTGTACACCATCAAAAGGTAAAGTATCTTGAAGAACAACTCCAAAAAGACGGCATCACCTACTTTGTTCATAAAACCCTAAAGTTCGTTCCGCGCCATCGCACCAAAGGAGGCGTACGTCAAGTAGAAACCGCATCCGTCAGCGGCTTAGTGTTTTTACAAGGCAATCCCCAAACCCTCCAAACCTATCTCGATGAGAAAATGCCCTCGCGCAAACTCTGTAAAAATTGCAGTACCGGAAAGGTAGCCACCATTCCATGCAATCAGATGGAACCCTTTATGCGAATAGCAGAGTCCGACCCCGAACGTCTGCGCTTTCTGCTTCGTCCCTTTGTCTATTATTCCAAAAACCGTACCTTACTCCGCATCGTAACCGGAAAATATGCAGGACTCGAAGGATACGTCATTCGCATCGCTCGCGACCGTCGTTTAGTAATGGACGTAGGAGGAATGGCAATGGCAATTTCAGGCATCCATGCCGAACGTTTTGAAGAAGTCAACAAAAACGAAGCCGACAAAAAAGCATGCACCATCTTCTATAAGCGCAACTTGCACGAACGCAATGCCTTTATCGATCGCTATTTCCATCCAGTAAAGTCAGCGCAAGAAGTAGCAGCCCAAGTCGAAAACATCGAAATCCTTCGTCTGCAAACCCTGTCCGATGTTAGAGAAAAAAAGTTAGACATCCAAGACGCCTTCGACACCTTCTATTTCATGATCGAAGAAATAGGCTATTATTACGCCCCCTTCGTTCACCAATTCAAGAACGAACTCACCCCCATCTTCGAAGCAGGCAAAAGAGTCATGCAAGAGATAGAGCACATCCAGTCCTCCCTACCATCCAAGGCAGAACGTGCCAAACGTTGGACCGTAGAGGCAGAAACATTAAAGACCCACTACGGCTACCTGTTTGAATAAACAATGAAGTCATCTAAACATTTATGAAGTTTAAATCTAATCTTCGTCAGAAAAGTTTAGACGCTTTCGATGACTTCAATTACCCCATTCTTTATGCAAACCGATTTTTTTGAATACGCTCGTCAAACCATAGCCCATAACAATGCAGCAGGCAAATGCGATGTAGCCCACAATCGTGGTGCGGCTCTTCGTTGTTTAGCCCATTTCATTGGTAAGGAGCAAATGTCGTTCGGTGAATTATCCCCCGATTTCATGGCACGATTCAAGGAATGGTTAGTGTTGCAGGGACGCAAAGAGTCAACAGCCCGTCTTTATCTCAACCAGCTCAATGCCATCTACAACGTAGCAGCCAAAGACGGTTTAGTCCCCTCCATACGTTTATTGCAAGGCATAAAGGCAACCATGCCCATAAAGCAAGAACGTGAAATCCTCACCGACACCGAGTTACGTCGCATGCGTTATGCCGACCTTTCCGACTCCAAGCCCATGACCTTTGCTCGCGATATTTTTCTGTTCAGCATTTATGGTCGAGGCATCAGTTTCACCGACATAGCCTATATAAAGAAGAGTGACGTCAAAGGATTTTCCTTAACCTACACCTCCCAGGCAACCAGTCAGTCGCAAGTAACCATACCTTGGGATGCAGCCATGCAAGAGATAGCCGATCGTTATCCATCCACCACCGACTATCTTTTTCCCTTCATAACAACCACCGACCACATGCGAGCTCGTCGTGAAGTCAAGACAGTCCGCGAGAGTATAGTTCGTGGTCTCAAACTCATAGCCACTCGTTGCAACCTCTCCGTAGTCCCCTCCATGTACATGGTCAGAGACATCTACCAACGCATCATCGACCGCGTCTGTGTCAGCAACATCATATAGTCATCCCTCCCCATTTATGGCAATTCAGTCATTCATGACTAAAAATATTACTTGATATTCAATAGCTTGTAATACTTAATACTTATTACTTAATACTTAATTCTGGTTTATGGCTCATTTATGATTATTTGAAGGAATTTTATGACCATTCTCAGCGCGAAGCGCAAATTCATTCATGAGCATTTTTGGCTTCATTGATGATCATTTTTGACCCAAAAAGCGCGAAGCGCAAAAAACAAAAAACATTTATATCTGTCTCTTATACACATCTGACGCTGCCGACGATCTTACG
>UQPD01000202.1 GCA_900542795.1 uncultured Prevotella sp.
AAAAAACATTTGTCTTATTTGATATTCAACAGATTGTAATACTTATTACTTAATACTTAATTCTGATGGACATCTTACTCAAAAACGAATGATGCGGCTACCATCAGTCTGCTCTTCTATAGTAACCTTTACGGCATCGCCAGGAAGAACCTCTTCAATGAGTTCGGGCCACTCAATGAAGCATACGGCACCCGAGTAGAAGTAGTCTTCGTAACCCATGTCGTAAACCTCGTCGAGCTTTTTGATGCGATAAAAGTCGAAGTGGTAAATGAGTTCGCCCGTTGTATCTGAACGATACTCGTTGACAATGCTAAAGGTGGGTGAGTTTACTACATCGGTCACACCCAGTGCTTCACACACTGCCTTAATAAAGGTGGTTTTGCCTGCACCCATTTTGCCGTAAAAGGCGAACACGGTGTTTTGATCCATTGCCTCAATAAAGGCTTGGGCTGCTGCTGGCATATCTGCCAAACTGTTTATCTGAATTTCCATTTCTTGATTTTTTGCTTTTAGGGGAGGGGGAGGGAAAATACAATGCTACGTCTTACTCTACATTTAAGAACTTGAGCAAGAGGTTCACGCTTTCTTCGAGCGGCATTTTGGAAGTGTCGATGCTCAAGGCAGGATTCTTAGGAGCTTCGAAGGGGGCCGAAATTCCTGTAAAGTTTTTTACTTCGCCACGTCGTGCTCGGGCATAGAGTCCTTTCACATCGCGCCGTTCGCATTCCTTAATGGGGGTAGATATGTATATTTCCTTAAAATCGTCTTTACCAATAATGCCTTCTGCCAACTGTCGGAGGTCTTCGGTGGGACTCACAAAGGCTGCTATGGTGATGATGCCTGTGTCTACAAAGAGCTTTGCAACCTCTGCCACGCGACGGATGTTCTCGCGACGGTCTTCTTCCGAAAATCCTAAATTGGCATTGATACCCGAGCGTATGTTGTCGCCATCGAGTATGCGACAGAGCAAGCCACGCTTGTGCAACTCACGCTCTAAGGCTATAGCCACGGTGCTCTTACCACTGCCACTAAGTCCAGTAAACCAAAGCATGACGCCACGCTGATGCAACAACGCCTCTTTGTCGCGACGCGAGAGCATACGATCGAAGATAGGATAAATATTTTCTTGTTTACTCATAATGCTGCAAAGATAAGGAAAATTTTTAAGTAAGGATGGGGAAGTAATAAGTAATAAGTAATAGGTAATACAAACTATGTGAGAAACTCTGATAATGCATTGCAATTATCGTGCAAACCGGATGCAATCAAGCTTGCTTGAATTGCTGAGGTGCAGCCGAAGTTGCACAAGTTGTTTTTTTATTTCTTATTTCCACCTAATCTTCTTCACAATAAGCTTGCCATGCTTCACCACTTTCACATTGGCTAAGGTTTTGCGCAACTTATTGTCTAAAATAATGAGGGTTACGGAGAATAAGATGAGGAGAATGCCTAAACTGATGCGGACGGTTAAGACCTCGCCAAACAAAAGGATGCCTAATAGGGCGGCTGTGACGGGTTCGAGCGCACCCATAATGGCAGTGGGCGTGGAACCGATGCACTGTATTGCCATTGCCATAAATACCAGAGAGATGACAGTAGGCACTAAACCTAAGGTCAACGCCATGCTCCATTGCAGGGGCGTGTGGAGCATTTGCAATGCACCCGTGGGGGTAAGCAGGGCATAGAGCGTGAGGCATACCAAACAGGCGGTCATAGCATAGAAGGTGAGTTTAACACTCGACATTACAATGCCACTGCGGTTAACTATGATGATGTAGAAGGCGTAGGATAATGCCGATAGCAATATCAACACGATGCCCATTGTGGCTATGGCACGTCCGCTATCGTCCTTATAGAGCAGAGCGATGCCGCCAACTGTTAGCAATATAGCTGTGAGGCTGGGCCACTTGATGCGTTCGTGAAAAAATATTGCCATTAACAGGGCGGTAAACACGGGGTAAGCAAAAACCAAGGTAGCTGCTACGCCTGCCGACATGTAATGGAAACTCAAAAAATAGGTGAGCGACGACACAGCAAACACTACACCTAACGCCATAAGCACGGTTGCCTCTTTGCGCGTTATGGCAAAACTCTTGCGCTGCACCAGCATAATGAGTGCTAACATGAGGCTACCAAACAAAAAGCGGTAGAACAACACGCTGTTCGAATTATACCCATCTTGATACAAATATTTGGCGCAAATGGGATTGACACCATAACTCACGGCTGCTACGCAACCGTAAATGTAACCTTTGGCTTGTTTACTCAGCATTTTCTCTGTATATATATTATAGGTATAAGTTGGGGAGGTTTAGCTACCTCTGCCGCAGCTTAAAAACTCGCGCGAAGTTAGGCTCAAAATTCTTATTTCACAAAAAAACTTCAAAAAAATTGCCTAATATTTTGTCAGTTCACAAAAAAGCAGTACTTTTGCACTTGCAATTCGGGGTGTAGCTCAGCCCGGTTAGAGTACGCGTCTGGGGGGCGTGTGGT
>UQPD01000203.1 GCA_900542795.1 uncultured Prevotella sp.
ACCTCAATAGAATGTAATACTTAATACTTATTACTTAATACTTAATTCTGATGGACATTTTTGACTACCCCAAGCGCGAAGCGCAAATAAAATGAACATTGTTTTACTAGACTTTACAGACTACTATCCATTAGGGAGTGAGGTTGGCGCATGAAGTATTGAAAAAACTTACTTTCCCCTCGCGCGCGCGTTCCTATATATAACTCCTTTTTTCCATCCATATTTCTCGTACCAGACAAAACCCCGAAAGGAAATATTCATGGAAAATCAAATATAAAATTCATAGAAATAAGGAAATCTACTTTCAAAGTTTTTTACAAAAAAAATGCCAAATCCCTTTTCTCACGAAAAAGAATTTGGCGGAGTTTTCCTAAAAACATCTTTTTACGGGAGTGGAGCAAAAACACACTTTAAATAGCTCCACGCATCTAAAAACCTAATCATATATCTATGAAACCTTTTTGCAGTTCATTAGTTGAAATCGAGCACCAATACCTCGCGTATGCCCATTTGCAAACATCCTTTATCGAGTTGGATTTTGCGACCAGTTAGTATATCGCGAGCTTTGTTTTTGGGTAACACCTCGGCATAGTGGTTAAGATCTACACACACAGGAGCATCAGTGCCGTTAAGCATCACTGTTACAACGTGACCTTTGTATTGGCGTGCGTAGACATATACGCCATCTTTCAGCGCAAAATGGCAGAACGAACCCCACTTAACGGCATCGCAGCTCTTGCGCCATTGCAGCAAATTGCGTGTAAAAGCTTGCGTCTGCTGCATTAGAGGAGTGAGATTTTTGCCAGTAAAAGCATTGATGCTGTCAGTGGCAAAACCTCCTGGGAAGTTTTGACGCAATGCACCATCACCTCGGCTTTTGTTAGCTGCCATAGCCAACTCATCACCATAATAAAGTTGCGGAATACCGCGCAAGGTGAGTAGTAAGGTAAGAGCTTGGCGGTAGCGCCACTTCAGAGCAGCTTGTGCATCAACACAGGCAAAGCGGTTGGTGTCGTGGTTGCTCAAAAAAGTTAGTAAGTGTGTAGGGTCGGCATATACACCGTCTTGACACAAATAATTGTAAAGACGTGCTAATCCCTTGTCCCACTCGTTAGAACCCTCATCGAGTGCCGAAGTGAGTAGAGACATTAGTGGAAAATCCATTACAGTGGGGAGTTGACTGTTGCAAAGCCCTTTAGCTACGGGACTATCTTTTTGCCATGCGCTAACCCCAACATTGCTGTTGAGCCATGTTTCGCCCACGATGTTAAGGTGTGGGTATTGTGTTAACAATTCGTTGCACCATTGCGCCATGGCATTGCGGTCGGCATAAGGATAAGTGTCTTGACGGATACCATCGATGCCAGCAAATTCAATCCACCAAATGGCATTTTGCGTAAGATAGCGCATTACGTGTGTATTGCGTTGGTTAAAGTCGGGCATAGAGGAAACAAACCAACCATCTTGCGCGTTAAAGGCATCTACCTGACTGGCATAGGCATCGGTAACGGCTGTAATTTTATAGCCAGTTTGCACATAGTGGCTTTTGTTGTTAAACCACGTAGAGTCGGGTAGGTCGGTAAACAGAAAGTTCTCACTACCGCAGTGGTTGAACACCATGTCTTGCACCACCTTCATGCCTCGTTGGTGAGCTTTTTCTACAAAGAGCTTATAGTCGTTGTTGGTTCCAAATCGGGGGTCTATTTCGTAGTAGTTTGTAATGGCATAGCCATGGTAAGAACCTGCAGGCATATCGTTGCACAACAGTGGCGTGGGCCAAATGGTAGTAACACCTAACGAGTCGAGATAGTCTAAATGGAGGGTCATACCAGCTAAGTCACCGCCGTGTCGGTTGTCGGGTGCTTGGTTTGCAGTATTTTCTTTCAGTCCCTTTACAACATCGTTTTTGGGGTTACCATTGGCAAAGCGGTCGGGCATGAGCAAATAGAGCACGTCAGCGGCATCAAAGCCTTGTGCTTTGGGCATGTTGTTGCGTGCCTTGAGCTCGTAACTAATGCGTTGCTTGTTACGTCCTTGCTGTAATAGCAAACTAAAGTGTTGGGGTTGCGCCTGTTGTGTGTTGAGGTATATAAATAGATAGTTGGTGTTAGTTGGGCGGTAGATGCTATCAATCGTAATGCCCGAAGCGTTTAAGCTTACCTCACTATTGCCAATGGCATTGCCATGTAGCATGAGTTGTAGCGAGGGGTTGTGCATGCCGCTCCACCAAAAGGTGGGTTGCACCTCAATGGGGCGTTTGATTGAAGCACTGTGTATTTGTAAGGACAAAAGTCCTACGAATAAAAGGCAGAGTAAATGTTTCATGTGTCAATTATCATTCGTAATGGGAGAAAACCCAAAATTTTCGTTGGCAAAATTACGAAGCTTTCGTAGCCTTTGCAATGAGCTATAAATAAAATATAAACAATTAGAATTTATAATGTGTTGATAATCAATATAAAATAGGGTTTAGACGTGCTGAATT
>UQPD01000204.1 GCA_900542795.1 uncultured Prevotella sp.
TTTGGTGCAAATCTGCTTAGTATTTCGTACCAAGTTGTTTTTTTACTGTTACTAAGTATTACAAACTATGTGGTAACGCTGACAATGCGCCCTGAAAGGGCAAACTATGCATAGCACGGGGCAAGCGAAGCGACACCCTGGGTCAAAGCACGTTAGTTAGTGACGCCCTGTAAGGGCTGAAGCCTTATTTTTGCATATTACTTAAAACTAAAAAAATCCCGTTTACCTTTTGTGGGCAAACGGGATTTTTATTTTATTGGGTTTCTAAACTTAGAACATCTTTTCAGGATACTGACCATCGTCAGCAAGCTTTTGGAACTTTTCAACAACCCCAGGACGATCCTCAGGATAAGTTACACCAAACCACTTCGAAGTTGTATCGAGCACTTCGCAAGTAGCTTGACCCGTCTTAATCAAGTGGTCAACCATCAAGGGGATGAAAAATTCGCTCTTCAAGTTCTCCATATTCTTCGGATCGCTCAAGAAGGTCTTAAAGTATGCATCGCTGTGCTTAAAGTAATCGGGAGTGAAGCCCCAGAAGTTCATTGAAACAGGCGTATTGTCAGAAATAGCCACCCATTCGTCGTTATCGTCAAGATACTTCACAACCCCATCAAAGCGCTGAATCTTTGTGCGCTCAACCACCGAAGTCAGGTGGTGCTGGTCGTCGTTTTCGCAAACGCCACGGCTAACCGTACCGCTATCCGAGAGGGTGTTGCCTACACGGAAACCAACCATAGCATACTTACCCGTGCTACCTTCGGGGAGTTCAGAGAGCCACTTACCCATTACCTGGAAGGCATCGCGATCATAAAAGTCATCGCAGTTCAACACAGCGAAAGGCTCGTTAATAACGCTTTCACCCATCATGAGTGCGTGGTTAGTACCCCAAGGCTTTGTGCGACCTTCGGGACAGGTGAAACCTTCGGGCAGTGCGTTCAAGTCCTGAAACACAAGTTCGCAAGGAATGTGTCCTTCATACTTCGAGAGCACAATGCGACGGAAGTCTTCTTCAAAATCCTTACGGATAACAAAAACCAACTTGCCGAAGCCAGCCTTAATGGCATCGTAGATTGAATAATCCATGATGGTTTCGCCGTGAGGGCCAAGCTCATCAAGCTGTTTCAAACCGCCGTAGCGGCTACCCATTCCTGCTGCGAGGAGAAAAAGAGTAGGTTTCATTTGCTAATAAATAAAATATATATGAATGTTTGTTTTGAAAATTTGTTTTTTAAATGCGCTGTATGTGACAACGCTGTATGCTGCTTTGCCACAAATACATTGCAAAAGTAGCAAAAAACTTGCTAACGAGCAAAGTTTTTTTACTGCATAATGCAACAACTTTTTTTATTTCTTCTGCCGTGCAACGGCTTTCAGCAAAAAACCTGCCTTAATCTTTAAGCGAATAGGTTACTGTGGTCACCACCCTAATTTTCTTTCTATAGGGCGTGTTCGAGTCGCGATCTTCAATAGAAAACTGCCCTTGGTCGGCATTCATAATTTTGTTAATTTTACTCTTGCTGTTCTCAGCAAACTGTTCAGCCGTTTGTTGCGCGTTTTCTATAGCCTCTTGCATCATCTTCGGCTTCATTTTGCTAAAAGACACATACTCATACTTCACAGGGTTTTCGTAGCCACCGTCCACAATAGCTACCCCCTTTTGCAACAAATCACCTTGTCGCGAAATGATGTTGCGCACAAGCTGCACCTTGTTTGAGGTTACGGTGATAATCGACGTAATGTTATAACGATACGGATTGCGGTTGTCGCCATAGCGTTCAGCGTTCAAGTCAATCACCACAGGCGCATTCACGCTAATCTCACTCTCTTTCAGTCCGTTGTCCAACAAAAAACGTCTGATAGTTCGCGTTGTCTCATTTATTTTTTGGTAGAGTTCGGGCAAATCGTTGCCAATTTCCTTCGAGAGAATGGGCCAAGTCACTTTGTCGGCCTCCACCTCTCTTTCAGCCAAACCTTTCACCACAACCTTGCGGTCTTTGTTAGCCAAACTCTTAAGTCCTGAACTCACACAAAACCCAAGCACCACAATGCCAACGGCTAAAATCAGTGCTTGCTTCACACCCGTGCTAATGTTCATAATTTTTCCTCCGTTTTTAGGGGTTATAGAATAATAATGTGTGCAAGTGTACGTTGTAGGTAGGGCTGTGATAGGCAATTTCCACTACAAACAGCCACTTACTTAGACAAAGGTAGGGAGAATAATAATATTGCGCAATTTTTTTGGGAAAGAAAAAATGAATTTTAGCCATCCCTTAAAGGAATAAAGAACTAATAGTCTGTAAAGTCTAATTTTAGTAAAGATCGTCCAGCATAGGCTGGACGACAAAGTAATATATATTAAAGTGCAAAGTATATTGATATAAATCGTCGTCCAGCCTATGCTGGACGGCAAAGTAATATATATTAAAAGGCAAAGTATGTTGACATAAATTGCCGTCC
>UQPD01000205.1 GCA_900542795.1 uncultured Prevotella sp.
CTTACATATAATAATAAGTAAGTATTCAATATTATTCACTATACTAATTTTGAATAACTACTTAGGAATTTCCTCTGCCACCTTTTTAAAAGATGGCAGAGAAAAAGTTTTATTTTCTTTTATCGCTTAATAAATTTAAAGCTCTTAAAGTACACTTGTTGTTCAGCATTGCTCACGTTTGTGATGCGGAGTTTTGATGCACTCATGCCACCCAACTCATTACCTGTGTGAATAACAGGGTCGTTCTCTTTGTAGTGGAGCAAACTCACTTCTTTCCAAGCACCATTGGTAAAGAGTTCGAGTTTAAAGTTCTTAGCCACACCAGGAATACCCATGTTAAAATCCATACCCGCGAAGGCAATTTCACGATCACCCTCAATGGTAAAGCTTGCACCTGCAGCCCACTTAATAACCTCGAGCGAGGGAGTTACTGACACCTCATTGCCACGTACGGTAATGGGCAAAAGTGCCAACTGCGGAACATCCGACACAATCTTATAGGGGTTGTACTCTGCTGAGTTCACAAGCTGTGTACCGTTCGCCTTATTATAATTGTCAACCACCAAGGTGAAAAGTTTGTTGAGCGTAGGCAACATCACCTTCGAGGCCACCTTAATGCCTGGCTGCAAAGCATGACGCACGTCTGAGTTTTCGAGTTCGTACATCTGCACCTGCAAAGCACGTGCCTGTTGGTACAAATCGCTAAAGGTGGGGAACGAAGCCGACTTGTCTACGTTGTGATAATTGCGTGCCATGGTGCAAACAGCCACACCATAGTCTGCCACATTCTTACCTTGCAACAACCAAGGTCTTAATTCACGACTCAACTCTGGGTTCGACTTGTCTGCCAAGAGCACGTCCACTGCCATGCGCAATTCCTGACATTTAATGCCTAAATGGTTAATTGCATCTTTGTCGCCAGTAAGGGCAGCTGCAGCCAAATCCTTTATTTCATCACCCTCTTCACGACGGAAACCATGACCATTTGCACCCAAGTCCTTATTATAAAGAGCAAAAGTGCGCAGCGCCTTATAATTGTCGGGCAACACAGCCTTCAATCCCTTTTCCCAATCCTTGTTGGCATCATAGGCCTTCATGTTCCAAGTGTAGTCAGCAATGCCATAGAGCGATATTTTTGAAGCCTCAGCATGTTCCATCGGGTTCGATACAAAACCCGATACATCTTCAGCAATATCCAAACCATTGCCATAAGCCGGACCGAGCAAAATGTGATCGCGCACAAAGTCGCTCACAGGGAAGTTCCACCAAATGTAAGCCTTGCGGTCAATGCGTTGGTTAATCCACTCCATGCTCTCCTTGTCAATGCAGTGCACCACGGTGTTACCCGTCCACATAATCTGTACACTCTTGTTCATCTTCGAACCCAAAGTGCGCAAATAGCCCTTTTCATCGTTAGCCCAAGAGCGGTTATATTCGGTGGGGCACATCACAAGCGGACGAACTCCCTTGTGTGTCTTTACAAAATGGTCGTCAACATAATTCAGCAATTCTGCCTGCTTGTCGGCTCTTGTGCCTTCACCCCAAATATCGTCAAAGAACACAGCAAACGAGCGAATGCCCAATTCATACATCTTTTCGAATTTAGCAATGAGCGCATCGCGGTCAGCATCGTTCCATTTAATATCTACACCCGGGTGAATAGCCCAATAAAAGTTTACGCCATTCTTTTTAGCACACGCATTCAACTCCTGAATGCGTTTTGCATCTTCTTCAGGATAAGGCGTACGCCAATGGTTGCGGTGGTAGGGGTCGTCTTTCGGACCATAGATATACACATTCATCTTGTTTCTGCCATAGAACTCAATTTGGCTCAAACGAGCTTTATGGCTCCAAGGTGTACCATAGAACCCCTCTACAGTGCCACGAAAAGGAACATCGGGCCAGTCGGTAATGTTGCAGCATTCTAATTTGCCTTCAGCCACAGAGCCTAACAAAGTCTGCACACCATAGTACAAGCCTTCCTCGTCGGCACCTGCCACAATCACTTCTTTATCGCTAATAGCAAGGTAGTAACCCTCAGCCTTAGCAGGAATAAGTTTTGCAACTTTGCTAACAGTTTTGTCGCCCTTCACACCCACCTTCACGGTGAAAGCTGCCTTTGCCTCTGTTTTTACACTGCTTGCTGCATGCAGTGCAGCTATGGCAATGCTATTCGAACGGCTCTTATCGCAAACCACCTTCCAAGCAGTGGGTGCCTTGATGATGCCTTTATTTGAAACCGTTACTTTTTGCGGTACGGGATTTACCAAACTAATTTGTGCTGTGGCAGTACCTGCAGTCATAGCTGCCATCAACAATGTTGTAAAAAGAGGATGTTTCATATGTCTTTTTTAAGAATTTACTGGGTTATTAAGGATATCAAGTTTCGGATTTAGTCAAGACGGGCTGAATTATCGTGCAAACCGAATACAAT
>UQPD01000206.1 GCA_900542795.1 uncultured Prevotella sp.
TGGCTCATTGATGGACATTTTTGACTACCCCAAGCGCGAAGCGCAAATAAAAAAACGTTGTTTTACGAAACTTTTTGACTTTACAAACTACTACTTACCTACTTATACAATCTCATCAAACTGGAAGGGCATCATATCGCTAATGCTGTTTATCACCAAAATCTCATCTTGTCCATACAACAACACACGCAAGTTCTTACCAGCACGCAGCTGTGCTTCCACAAGAGCTTGCCGACAAACCCCACAAGGAGAAATTGGAGCCTTCGTAAACTCACCATTGGTGCCACGTGCTGCAATGGCAATCGTTTCGATAGACTCATCGGGAAACTTAGCATTCGCATAAAACATAGTGCAACGTTCAGCACAAGTGCCCGCACTATAAGCAGCATTCTCCTGATTACTACCTTGAATCACCTCACCATTAGTTAAGCGCACTGCTGCCCCCACACTAAAATGCGAGTAAGGCGCATAACTTGTATAAGTAGCTTGACGTGCAGCCTCAACCAACAAATGGTCGGCAGTTTCCAATTCATCTAACTGACACGACACATAAGATATTGTCAAATTTCTGTTTTCCATATTACATTATTGTTATTGATTATTCTTCAGCAAACTTACAAAATAATAATCGAATAAGACACATATTTCACCCATCTTTTGCTATCATCAAATACCATATAAACCTCTTTACTGCTAAATTTTCACTACAAACACAAGTTATAGCCCACAAATATTGTATGCTGCCACAAGAATGCTTACCTTTGCAGCGTATTAATTAAATGACAAAGTAATAACCAGTCCTCCGAAACGCGGAGAACAAAAAGACGCAAAAACAAAATGGAAAAGAACAAGATGATTGTAATGCTGAAATATCGCATCCAGCGTTACCAAGCAATGGGAAATGGTTCTATGTGCCAAAATCTCATCAGTGAGTTGAATAAATTACAAGGTCAAACCATGGCTTCACAAGCCAATTAAATTTTAACAAGACATTTCCGAAAGTTAACTGTGCAACACAGCCACACTTTCTGCATTAACCATAAAGCCGGGTTGCAATCGTCAGAAAATGCAACTCGGTTTTTTATTTTCTACAAAATGCTCAACACCATCATATTCGATTTAGACGGAACATTACTGAACACGCTAACCGACTTGGCTAATAGCGTAAATTATGCTCTACAAACTCACGGACTCCCCACACGCAGTTTAAAAGAAGTGCGAAGTTTTTTAGGTAATGGCATTCGTTACCTTATGCAGCAAGCGGTAGGCGATGCCGTAAATACGGACGAAGCTTTCGAAGCCATTTTCCAAACCTTCCGTACACATTACGTAGCACATTGTCTCGACACCACTGAGCCTTACCCTGGCATCATGCCTTTGTTAGAGACTCTCAAAACCAAGGGCATTAAAATGGCAATTGTGTCGAACAAGCTACATCCCGCAGTACAAGAACTTGCCCAACGTTTTTTCAAAGGCTACATCACCACAGCCGTAGGCGAGAGCGAAACCGTACGCCGTAAGCCTTGTCCCGATGCCGTACTTGCTGCTATGAAAGAACTTGGTAGCAATCAAACCGAAGCTATTTATGTAGGTGACTCTGAAGTTGACCTACAAACTGCGCTCAATGCGCAAATGCCTTGCGCATTGGTAACATGGGGCTTTCGCGATGAAGACTTTCTGCATACACTGCCACATGCCAACGAGGCTTCATTCATACACTCTCCTGCCGACTTACTCTCACTTTTTTAAACATCCCACATACCTTCAACTATATGGCAACCGATTGGAAAGACGCACTAAGCGCACTCACAGGCATCGAACGTACTGAAACGCCCAACTCCACACAACAACCAACCAACACAGCTAACACCAATAAAAAGAAAAGACAAGGTGTGGTATATTCCACCAACCCCGATTACCACTATAGCGAAGGTGACGAAACCGAGATTGAAACGCTTCCTAAGCAACAACAAAAACTGCGCCTTGCCATGGAGCGTGCAGGACGTTCGGGTAAAACCGTCACCATTGTGCGTGGCTTCATTGGTACGCAACAAGACCTCACCGCACTTTGCAAACTCCTTAAACAAAAATGTGGTGTTGGGGGTACAACCAAAGATCAAGAAATCGTTATACAAGGTGACCTACGTGCCAAACTCCTCGATATTTTGAAAACAGAAGGCTATAAACAAACCAAGTAAGTAGGGGCATGAATTTCCATAATGGTCTTTTGGGGGCATTTTTTGTAAACAAAAAGTCTATTGATTAACTCGGGCAAGTTAATTGATTAACTTTGCCTTTTCTATTGATTAACT
>UQPD01000207.1 GCA_900542795.1 uncultured Prevotella sp.
ACCTATTACTTATTACTTTGAATCTGCAATAGTTTGTAATACTTAATATTTTATGGTAATTTCGGGTACTTTTTAAAATCGGGTTTACGTTTTTCAAGAAAGGCGCGTCCACCTTCTTGCGCTTCGTCTAACATATAGTAGAGCATGGTAGCATCACCAGCCAACTCCTGAATACCTGCTTGACCATCGAGTTCAGCATTAAGTCCCGCTTTAATCATGCGCAAGGCTAAAGGCGAGCGTTCCATCATCGTTTCAGCCCATTCCACAACTTCGTCCTCCAATTTGTCAAAGGGAACCACCTTGTTCACCATACCCATGCGTTCAGCCTCGGCAGCCGAATACTGTCGGCACATAAACCAAATTTCGCGAGCCTTTTTCTGACCTACAATGCGAGCCAAATATGAGGCACCAAAGCCAGCGTCGAACGATCCCACCTTGGGACCCGTCTGTCCAAAAATGGCATTCTCAGAGGCAATCGTCAAGTCGCACATAAGGTGCAACACATGTCCACCACCAATGGCAAAACCATTAACCATTGCAATAACAGGTTTAGGTAAAGAGCGAATTTGCTTTTGCACATCAAGCACATTTAGGCGAGGCACACCATCGCCCCCCACATAGCCTCCACGGCCCTTCACGTTCATGTCGCCGCCCGAACAAAATGCCTTGTCGCCAGCACCCGTCAGTACAACCACACCAATGTTTTGAGCCTCACGGCAATAACGCAGCGCATCGCCCATCTCTGCCACTGTGAGTGGGGTAAAAGCATTGCGATAACGCGGGCGGTTAATGGTAATACGAGCAATGCCGTTGAATTCATCAAAAAGAATCTCTTTATATTCCTTAATGGTAGTCCAATTTCTCATTATTCCTATATATATAAGGGAGGGTTAAAAAATAGAATGTCAAAAAACAGGAGCTAATTTCGGCATTTTTGTTGAGATAGCCAAAATATATGTAGCAAAGCACAAAGCCATTGGCATAGATTTTCTAAATTTGCATCTCAAACCATCCCTTTTATGCGCAATTATTTACTCATCCTCCCTCTTTTCCTTGTCAATGTCTTTGCAGTAGCTGCATGCGTGCATCGTCCTCATAGCCAGGCAGCGGCTGTTGGCGGTAAAACCACTCAGGCAGAAACAACCTACACCTCGCAATCCCCCTCTTCTTCTACAACTCCCCCCTCAGTTCCTTCAAAGTCCGTCTTCACCCCATGGCAAGCAGGCCGTGTGGTGAGCGAGGCACAAATAAAAGCCTACGGACTTCATCAATGTTTTGTGCAAGAGCCCATTACCGACCTCATTTTTGCGCGTATGCAAGGAAAGTCCTACAAACAAGGTTGTACCCTTCCACTTACCGACCTGCGTTATGTAAAAGTGCTACATTACAATGCTCAAGGAAAGCCACAGTTAGGCGAATTGGTTTGTCACAAAAACATCGCAGCCGATTTGGTCGACATATTTAAAACTCTCTATAAAGCGCATTATCGCATTGCGCGTATGGTGCTGATTGATGCGTATGGAGCCGATGATGAGCGTTCCATGGCAGCCAACAACACCGCGTGCTTTAATTATCGTAAAATAGCAGGCAGCCAGCGTTTGTCAAATCACAGCACAGGTTGTGCCATCGACATCAATCCGCTTTACAACCCATATGTATGGCGCAGCTCAAACGGAAAACTTCATGTCAGTCCTACTGAATCTCGTCCTTATGCCGATCGTAGCAAAACGTTCCCTTACAAAATTGACACTACCGACCTTTGCTACCGCGAATTTATCCGTCATGGCTTTGTGTGGGGAGGGGCATGGAAACGACGCAAGGATTATCAGCATTTTGAAAAGAAAATAAAGTGAAGGAATTTTACGTTGGGATGCTCCACCTAATTGATACAAGGGGGGAAAGAAAAGTTGTGTGTTATGCAATTCAAAATCGTTTTCGTTAAAACGATTTGGCGAGTTAACTAAAACAATTTTGAGGTGTTTCTATGAATTTTTATTTTTGAAATTCCATGATAAAACTTTTCGGGGTTTGGGTTGGTGCAAGAGCCGTTTTATTTTTTTGAAGGTCACAAATAACCATAAATGGGTTATGATTTTCCATGAAGATATTTTGGTTGTATTTTTTTGTCCCCAAAAAGTAGGGTGTTCAAAATCCGTAAAAATGTTCTGCATGAGATTTGATAGTTTTATCA
>UQPD01000208.1 GCA_900542795.1 uncultured Prevotella sp.
TTTGCCATTTAAAACGTAATACTTGCCCATTTAATACGTATTACTTTGCCAAGTATTACTATAATACTTTTTCATCACACATTTTTCTCTGACAAACATTCACTCTATTGTTTTTTTGAAGTACCCGCCTCTTCAAAGAGCAAGTCACGCTCAGCCCGATAATAGGAGGTCTTTATCCCTGCTAAATGAAATAGGAGGTGACAAAGGTTGTCGGACGTGAAATGCCGATGGATGGCTCGACGCGTAGCCTCAACTGTTTGCGGATGGAGCTTTTGATAAGTGGGCGAGAACCATATAAATAAAGGTATCTCATATTGATAGCGAAAACGTTGTGGCGTAAGTTCATCGTTGACACGACCAAAAGAGTCGCGATAGTCATATACCTCCTCACCATGATCGGAAAGGTAAACCAAGGCGGTGTTTGTGTGGGCAAAACGCTGAAACAAACGACCTATTACCCAATCGTTATAATAGGTTGCATTGTCATAGTCTGCCACTATTTGACGTTTGGCTGGGGTTAGCCAAGGGTGACGAGCTGGAATGTCGTGGGGGCGGAAGCGCATAAATGCTGCTTTATGGGGAAAACGCGATTCGGGCATCATGTGCTGACCTATTAGATGGAACACCATGAAATGCTTGCTACCCATGAATTGGGCATGTTGCTCAAAATCGTCGAGTAACTGACCATCGTAGTTAAAACTCGCGGTGTTGGTTTGCGAATAGGCTGTACGCACAATGTCGGGATGATAAAGGAAGGAATTGAGCGCAAACGAAAAACTCTCTCCTGGCAACATGTCGCGTTGATTATCCCACCACAGCACACGGTAGCCTGCTTTTTTTACTAACGACAGAAAGTAGGGGGACTTGTTCCATGGTTCGCCATGCGCCAGGCTGTTGCAACAAAGCATGTTGCGCATAACCTTACTTGTGGTGTTGAATGGTGTTTCGGCACGATTCATCACAAAAAGGTTGCCTTTGTGATGCTCAGCTGTGAGATTGGGGGTGGTGTTGAGGGGATAACCATAGAGGTTGCTATGCCATTTTATAAACGATTCACCTATAACTAACACCACATTGAGTGTGTCGGTATCTGTGAGACTAACTTTGTCTTGGCGAAGTGCTTGCAGGGTGGTATGTACCACTTGCGGAACCTCACGCGCTGCTAAGTGTATGCCCCAAGCTGACTGTAAAAAACGTGTAGCCTCATCATTAAGTGCATAAGGGTAGCGGTCTTCCCACTCCATGAGTTCATCGGTCTGCTGCAAAGTGAAAAGGTCTGCATAGAGTTGTGCGCCATAGACTCCAACTGTTAACAAGGGGATTTGTAAGATGCCTAATGCCATGCGCCATTTGTTGCCCAAGTGCTGCATTATGTAACGCGAATGTAACCACTCGAGTACAACGGCAATTACCACCATAACCACAACATTGCGCAAGGCGGTTAGGGTGGCTGACGAAAGAATGAAGGTGTGGAAAAAGTCGGTTACCTCGCTCCGATTGGTTTCTGCCAAAAGTGTGAATATGGTGGGCGAGATTTGCATTTTAAACGTGTAGTTCAAAAATAGGGTGATGAACATGCCTGTAAAAAAGCAGCCATAAACAGCCACTTTGAACCATTGCTTTTGCACACGCTGCAAAAACCAACAGACTATGTAGGCACGGAGAAAGCACACGCCAAGGGCTACAAACACGGGGCCCAACGCTGACAAACCCGATGCAAAGAGGTGTTGCACGGCCTCTCTCGCTGTCCACACCATGTAGAGCGTGGCAAAGGGAAGTTGACCCACAAAAGGGGTTGTTAACGCCTTGATTATTCTTTGAAACTGTATCAATGTTTTAAAATTAAGCTGTTCTTTTCGCGCAAAGTTACATTTTTTTTATGAAGCGTTATTTTCTCATGCTACTTAGAAAAACAGAAACTACCCGAAAACACAAATAAACGCTCTCGCCCACGTTTTTATTGGCTTTTTTGGCGAAGATAAGAATAAAAGTGAGTAACTTTGCATTTTCTGAGGAAAGATAGTGCAAACCGAATGAAAAAAGCCAAGCTTGCTTGAGCTTTTTGCTGAGGTGCCGCCTATCTTATACAAAGATAGTGCAAACCGAATGAAAAAAGCCAAGCTTGCTTGAGCTTTTTGCTGAG
>UQPD01000209.1 GCA_900542795.1 uncultured Prevotella sp.
ATAAAACTTATGCTGTGAGATTACAAAACGGCACAAATAATTTTCGTATGAAAAAGTTTTTTATTTCGCTCGCTGTAGTAGCTCTTGCGCTCACTTCGTGTTCAACAGTAAATTCAACCGCAACTGTTATGGATGTTCCCACACAAATGCACAGCTTTAACGAGGCTGACTTGCAGGTGTCTGACAAATGCATTACTTACACGTATGTGCCTACGAAGGAGGTGCAACGCGGTGGTGAGATGAACGTTCGACGCATGGCTGTTGCCGAGGCTTTGCAGGCTAATGGTGGCGGCGATGTGTTGGTTCAACCTAACTATCAAACTACGGTGCGTCGCGGTTTGCTGAGCAAAAAGGTGAAGAAGGTGGTTGTTACGGGCCATGTGGGTACTTACAAGAACTTTCGTCCTGCTAAACCTTACTGCAAAAAGTAGGGCTTGCGCTTTGCGCAAGAGTGTGACGTGTTTTTTTGTATTCTCCCATGAAACTTAATGATTACTATGAACAAGCTTGCTTTGGCGGCATGCGCTTGTGCCGCAATATCTATTACTTCGTGCCAAACGGTGCAGCAAACGGCTGACACGGTTGGCATCGACGCTAAGGTTGTGCAGGTGCCCACTGTGGCTGACTTGGATGTGCAACCGCAAAGGGTGACGAGCACGCAGACTTGGCGCTGGAGGTTCTTGAACGTGGACCAACTGTCGCTGGGACAACGCAAACTGAACCTTATTTACGACATGGTGAACGAGGCAAAGGCTGATGTGCTGGTTGAACCGCAAGTGCGGTTTACTAAGAAATTTTTTGGCGAACGCTCGCTTACGATTTCGGGCTACCCTGCCTCGTATAAGAATTTTAGAAAACCTACGGCTGAGGACCTTAAGGCGATTCGGGCTGCCAATGGCACGCCTGAGAAGGTGGTGGTTGTGGGCGACTCTGCCCATATTGCCAGGGCTACTGACAACGGGGTGAGGGTTGCGCCTGTGCGTGCTCGGAATGGGGCTACGCCTGCTCAGCACAGGGGTGAGAAGATGGGACGGAATACGCACTTCTTTGTTCGAGCTGCTGCTAACTTTAATAAGTATAAATTTGGCGATGACCTTTCGGAGATCTTTGATAGTAACATGAAGATGGGCTATGATGTTACGCTGGGCTTGCAAAAGGCTATTAAGGGTGGAAGGTTTTATTATGGTCCGGAATTGGGTGTGACTTCGCGCGGCTTCCAACTGGAGTATAAGGGCTCTAATTGGTGGAACGTTATTGAATATGGTGGTTTGTCGCACGGTGTGTTTGTTTCGCCTCTGAACTTTGGTTTCCAGCAACGGTTGTCTAACAAGTTGACGCTGGATGCGCATGTGGGTCTGCCTGTTACTTATTACTATTGTGACGATATTGAGGATGATGGTATGAGTGACGATTACGATGGTTGGGACTTTAACATGAAGCTGGGTGTTGGTGTTTGGATTAAGCGTTTTAACATTGACTTGAGCTACCGACATGGCTTTTTGGAGACTTGGGGCGAAGGACAGTCTAACAATGTGATGTTGGGCTTGGGTTATCGCTTCTAAATTCAAAGTAAAGCCCTTTTGTAGGGGTTTGCCTTGGGTAAAATAATACAAAACGACCGCATTGTTCAGCGAATGAACTTTGCGGTCGTTTTTCGGTGTATTATGGGGGGATGATAAGTTGTTTGTACTAAGGACTTCTTTGGACTTCTTTTGGGGGTCAAAAATGTCTTTTTTTCGACATAAATGTCTTGTTTTTTTAGTCAAAAATTTCCATCAATGAAGCCATAAATGTTCATAAATTATTTTTTTTTGAATGTCCATAAATAAACCCCTTTCGGGGTTGGGCTAGCGCATGAAACCTCACATGAAACCTCAAGAGAATGTATTACTTCTTACTTATTACTTCTTACTTGATATCACTTAGTTTGTATTACTTATTACTTCTTACTTATTACTTGAAAACACATAGTTTGTAATCTGTCTCTTATACACATCTCCGAG